>JAAFHE010000089.1:0-8757 GCA_013298265.1 Lysobacterales bacterium
TTTTTGCTGGCCGATGTCGCGGCGCTCGGCCAGCACGAAGCCTGAGAGATCGACCGGTGCCGCGTCGATCACGATCTGCCACAACCAGGCCAGGCAGGACTGGCGTTGCGCGCGCTCGGCGCTCTGCGCGCAGCGCTGGCGCAGTGCCGCGTTGTCGCGGTCGGGGATGTAGGGCAGGAACAGGCGCAGATGGCCGTCGGCCACAAGGTCGGAAGGAATCAGCGGTACGCGCGCCAGCGCGTCGTGCACGCCGCTGCGCAGGCTTTCGTAGTGGGCGCTGCGCAGCCCCTCGTCGGCATCGGCGTCGGCGAAATAGTCGTAACTGGCGATCAGCGCGAACTGCCGTACCGCCTTCTCCTGCAGGGAACCGAGTACTACCGTGCAGCTGATGAGCAGCATGAACACGGCGGAGAACGTCCAGCGCGGCAGATTGCTTTCGAGCGAGAGCTGCACCGGCAGGATCAGGCGCTGTGCGAACAGCAGGCGCTGCAGCCGGACGAAGCCTTCCACCAGCCGGCGCCGCCAGGTCGCGGCCGGCATCGGCCGCACGCGAGACAGCCACGCGCTGTCGAGCACGAGGGTTGGAAAGGCGATGCTGAAAGTGAGCACGAGGAAGACATACGCGCCGATCTCGCCGGTGGGCTCCGCCTCCCAGCCGAACAGCCGCGACAGACCCATCGCAAGCAGCGTGAGTATCGACAGCAATCCACCGATCCACAGAACCGACAGCGCGACAAGGCTGACCAGCGCAAACACGATGGACGCAGCCTGGTCTGCCGCATCGATTGCGGCGTCGAGATCAACGATCGTACGACGGTGGTAGTCGCGCGTGATCGGACCGACGCTGCGGATGGCATCCCAGCGAATGCCGGCTGGAAACGCCGCCTTGAGTCCGATCAGACCTACCCAATAGGCGCGCACCGCCAGATGCAGCAGGAAGGCACCCGCCAGCGTCATGCTCAGGCCGCTGGCGAGCTGGAACGCCAGCGAGATCAGCAGGTGACGCTGCCCTTCGGCATGTACTTCGAGCTGCACCCAATGCCCGAACAGCCAGCCCGGCAGCGCGAGCAGGGCGAGCAGGCTGATGCCCGAGATAATCAGCTCCAGCTCGTCGGTGCGCTCGCGCAGGCTTTCGAAAGCGACGCGGCGCTGTTGCGAGGCCCGCGCGGAATCGCCGGCCGGATCTGCAGATTCACTCACGAGAGAAATTCCGGGACTCAGGACCCGGGAAGTCTAGACCGCGCGGCGGCCTGGTTGCGCCCGCCGCCTGGCGGCGGGCGCGAAGAACACGTCGTAGTACTTCTCAGTCGCCCTTCGAAGCAGCCTGACAGCCCAGCAGATCACTGTCGTTGATGACCCAGGTGTCCTTGGTCGCGCACAGGCCCACGTCTGCGAGGATGCATTCGTCGCCGTCCTCGTCGACGACGCGGACATCGTAGGAGGCGCACGGGACGCCGGTCAGCGTGAAGGTTTCGCCGTTGCCGATGGTCTTGTTGCCAAGCTGGTCGGGACCCCATTCCCGCTCGCTGTGCGGTGCAAGATAGAACTCGTGAATCGCCCAGGACGACTTGTTGGTAATGACGACCTTGGAGTCATTCTCCGACGCAGAAGCGGCGGATGCAGCGAATACGGCAACGGCAGCCAGCGCAAAGCAAGTCATTTTGATCACGGTGTTTTCCCCATTAGGCGCAACGTGCGCAGTCGCATTGTTCGTCGCCGCGCAATCCCGCGCAATAGGCGAATTCCGTCACAGTTTGACGCGATTTAGCCCTACGCGCGGTGAGGGAAATCGCTGGCGGGAACGAACCGGGATGCGTGACCGACGCGCGCGCTCCAGCGAAGGCGACCTGCGTGGTCCGCTGGCTGAGCGGGGTGAGAATGGACGAGCCGGCACTCGACACCCGGCCGGAAACGACAAGGGCGCCAACGGCGCCCTCGTCTTTCTGCATTGTGGATAATGCGCCGTTGTCAGTGCGCCGCGACCAGGGAGTAACCTTTGAGCCGCGCGGCGAAGTCCTGCAGCGAGCGGATACCGCTGGCCTCGGCCTCGCGACACCACTGCTTGAGGCCTTCGAGCATGGCTTCGCCGTTGCGGCTTTCCATGAGTTCGTGCAGACGGCCGCGATACTCCATGACGGTCGCCATGGTCGGACGCTGGCTGACCCACTGCCCCAGGCGTTCGCGCGCGTCGCTGTCGAGCCAGCGGCCGCCGCTGGACAGGGCTTTGCGCAGACGGCGCGGCATGTCCTTGAGGTTGCTGCCGGCCTGCGCCGCTTCCTCGCGCAGCGTCGGTCGGATGACGCCACCGAAGTAGTCGGTCATGACCTGGAACTTGTGCGCGAGCAGCGCCTTGATGGTGTCGCTGTCCGGCAGATGCATGTTCGGCCGCACGTCCAGCGACGGCGCCACGCGCAGCACCTTCGCCATGCCGACCAACTCGAAGCTCTTGATCGCCATCCAGCCGATGTCGAGCTCCCACTTGCGCAGGGCGAACTTGGACGAGCTCGGGAAGGCGTGATGATTGTTGTGCAGCTCTTCGCCGCCGATGATCAGGCCCCACGGGGTCAGGTTCGTCGCGGTGTCGTTGCTTTCGAAGTTGCGATAACCCCACCAATGGCCGAGACCGTTGACGACGCCGGCTGCCCAGAACGGGATCCAGATCATCTGGCAGGCCCAGATCACGATGCCCCAGAGGCCGAACAGCGCGAAGTTCAGGAACAGCATCAGGGTGGGGCCGACTTCCGGGATCGCCGAATAGACGCGGCGCTCGATCCAGTCGCTCGGTGTACCCAGGCCGTACTTGTCCATCGTCTCGTCGTTGCGGCGTGCCTGGCGGTACAGGTCGACGCCGTCCCAGAGCACTTTCTTGATGCCGTAGATGACCGGGCTGTGCGGGTCTTCGTCGGTCTCGCACTTGGCGTGGTGCTTGCGATGGATCGCGACCCATTCCTTGGTGACCATGGCGGTCGAGAACCAGGTCCAGAAACGGAAGAAATGATTCAGCAGCGGATGGAAATCGACGCCGCGATGGGCCTGGCTGCGGTGCAGATACAGCGTGACCGAGAAGATCGTCAGCTGCGTGACGAGGAAGAAATACCCAACCAACCACGGCCAGCTGGCCTGGGTCAGACCCCCAGTCAGAAATTCAGTGATGGCGTTAAACATAGGTTAAGAAGCCGGCGAAGTGAGAAGGTTGAGCGAAGACTATACGCGACGACCTTTGTGGAGACTACGTGAAGCAATGCAAGTGCCAAGCGCGCAAACGTTCGTTTCTCCACCGACGCTGAACCGGCCCGATCCGAGCCTGCACCCTTGTGGCCTGTGCGGCGCATGGCCACAATCCGGGCCCTGTGACCGAGCCCGCCCCCGTCCCCGTGCTTTGCATCGACCGCATCACGCGCCGGCTCGCCGGGCGCGTCGCCGTCGACGCGCTGAGTCTCGCAGTCGTACGCGGCGAAGTGCTGGGTCTGCTTGGCGTCAACGGCGCCGGCAAGTCGACCACGCTGCGCATGATCGCCGGCGTGCTCGCGCCTGACGAAGGCCGCGTGCTGCTCGACGGCGCAGACCTTTACGAACAGCCCGGCCTCGGTCGTCGTGGCATCGGCTATCTGCCCGAGCGCGCGCCGCTGCATGCGGAGCTCAGTGTTACGGAATTCCTGGTGTTCTGCGGCCGCTTGCATGGACTGCCGCAGCGCGAGGCCGTGGCCGCGACGCAGCGTGAAATCGAGCGCTGCGATCTTGGCGAGGTACGGCAGCGCCTGATCGGACAGCTCTCCAAAGGCTTCCAGCAGCGCGTCGGCATCGCGCAGGCTTTGCTGCATGCGCCGGCGCTGGTCGTGCTCGATGAACCGGCGTCGGGGCTCGATCCGGTCCAGTCGCTGCGCATGCGCGAACTCATTGCCGGTCTGCGCGACAACCATGCAGTCATCCTGTCCACACATCTGCTGGCCGAAGCGGAGGCCTGCTGCGACCGCATCGCCATCCTGCATCGCGGGCAATTGCGCCAGCTCGCGCCGGTCACCCCCGGCGAAACCGCGCGGCTGGAGCAGGTGTTCCTGCGCATCGCCGCCGACCTGGACCCGGCGGTCGCCGCCGCATGAGCGCAAGCCTGATCCTCGCGCGGCACGAATGGCGGCGCCTGCGTGTGCAGGCCTGGTCCTGGGTCCTCATGGCCGGCGTCCTTGCGCTGCTCGCGTGGATCTTTCTCGGCCGTCTCGACACGTTCCTGCGCCTGCAGGAAAGCACCGGCAACGCAGCCACGATCGGCGCGACCGCACAGGTCGCCGCACCGGTGCTCGGCTGGCTCGCGATCGTGCTGCTGGTGCTGGTCCCGATCCTCGGTTCGCGCACCATTGCGGGCGAACGACGCGCACATTCACTGAGTCTGCTGCTTGCCGCGGGTGTCGGCGACGGCGCAATCGCGATCGGCAAGTGGCTGGGCCTGTGGGGCTGGTTGCTGCTGCTGATCGCGCTGACGGCGCTGATGCCGCTGAGCCTGCTCGGCACGACCGAGCTGGATCTCGGCCGGCTCAGTGCGAACCTGCTTGCGCTGGCGCTGCATGCGGCGGCGCTGGCCGCCATCGCACTCTATGCCTCGAGCGTCACCACCCAGCCGGTACTGGCGACCGCGCTCGCACTGCTGATCAATGTGGTGCTCTGTGCCATCGACCTGGGCGCGCGTGCGGCCGGCGTCAGCCACAGTCTGATCAACTGGCTCGCCCTGCCGACGCATTTCGGCCCGCTGAGCGACGGCATCGTCGCGAGCGTCGATCTGGTCTGGTTCGGCCTCGTCACAGCGGTGTTCCTCGCCCTGAGCGCGCGCCAGATCGGCAGCCTGCGGAGCGCGGACTGATGCGCGGCGGATTCGGGCGTCTCGTCCATGCGCTGCTGTGTCTCGCCCTGGCGGGACTGGTCGGCTTCCTGAGTACACGCTTTGGTTTCCGCAGCGACTGGAGCGCGGCGCGGGGCGCCTCACTGGCGCCGCAAAGCGTGCAGTTGCTTGAGCGGCTCGACGCATCCGTCGACGTGATTTCCTACGCGGGCGACGGCGGCACCTTGCGCCAGGCCATCGCGGCCTTCGTCGCGCGCTATCGCGAATACAAGCCGGACATCACGCTGCAGTTCGTCGATCCGGCGGCGGATCCTGCGGCGATGCGCGCGCTCGGCGTGCGCGTCGATGGCGAGATCGAGCTGCGCTACCGCGGCCGCAGCGAACGCGTGCAGCGGCTCACCGAACAGGAATTCTCCAACGCGCTGCTGCGCCTGTCGCGCACGCAGGAGCGCATGGTCGCGTTCCTCTCCGGCGACGGCGAACGCAAGCCCGACGGCAGCGCCAACGCCGACCTCGGCCAGTTCACCGCGCTGCTGCTCGCCCAGGGCGTGCGTTGCGTGCCGTTGGTGCTGGGCAGCGGTGCGCGCATTCCCGACAACACGGACCTGCTCGTCATCGCCAACCCGCGCAGTACGATCGCCGCGCCGGTCGTGGCCGAGATCATCGACTGGGTCGAACGCGGCGGTGCCTTGCTATGGCTGGTCGAGCCTGATGAAAGTGCCGGCCTTGAAGCCCTGGCCGATACCCTGTCGGTGCGTGTGCTGCCGGGGCTGCTCGTCGACGGCAGCGGTGCGAGCCTGGGCCTGGGTGATCCGAGTTTCGTCGCACTCAGCCAGTATCCGGATCACGCGATCACGCGCGGTCTTGAGCAGACCACCCTGCTGCCGCAGGCGGTCGCGCTGGCGCAACTGACCAAACCACGCTGGCAGGTACAGCCGCTGCTGCGCAGCAGCGCGCAGAGCTGGAGCGAAACCGGTGTGATGCCCAAGGCCGGCGAATCTACCGCGACGATCCGCTTCGACGCGGATATCGACGAAATGCGCGGCCCGCTCGATCTTGCGTTTGCATTGCAGCGCCTGTCGCCGCGGCCGGACCGGCGCGAACAGCGTGCGGTCGTCATCGGCGACGGCGATTTCGTGTCCAACCAGTTCCTCGGCAACGGCGGCAACCGCGAACTCGGCCAACGCGTCTTCAACTGGCTGCTGGCCGACGATGCGCTGATCGAAGTGCCCGACCGCGGCGCGCCCGACCGGCTGATCCGGATGTCGCAGGCGCGCCTGAGCGTGATCGGCGTCGGACTGCTGATCGGGCTGCCGATGGTGCTCGTGCTCGCCGGCGGCGGGATCGCCTGGCGCCGGCGCCGGCGGCGCTGACCTGATGCGCCGGCAGTTGCGCCAGAACCTCGTGCTCGCGGGCATCGTCGCGCTGATGGCGGTGACGGTCTGGCTCGTGGTGCAGCGGGAGCAGGCCGCGATCGAGCTGCCGCTGACCGCGATCGACACCTCGCAGACCCAGGAACTGCGCGTGCGCAACGGCGACAGGCCGGCGCGTCATTTCGAGCGCCGTGACAGCGTCTGGTGGATGCGTGAACCGTATGCACTGCCGGCGCATGCCGATGCCATCGGACGCCTGCTCGCGATCGCGCGTGCGGCCCCGCGGTCGCGCCATGCGCGCGCGCAATTCGACCTGACCCGCATTGGCCTCGACCCGCCGCAGGCCGTGCTCGAACTCGATGGCGTGCCGATCACGTTCGGCCTTACCGATGCGATCCGCGGCGACCGTTATGTGCTCAGCGGCCAGACTGTCGCGCTGATGCCCGATCGCTTCAGCGCCTGGCTGCTGGCGCCGGCCGAATCGGAACTCGACCATCGCCTTGCCGCTCCGCTGGTCACGCTCACGGACGTCATGATCGACGGCCAGAGCCGGCCCGAACTCGCCGCTGCCTGGCAACAGGTCACGACGAGCCAGGTCATCGCGGCGCAGGCGGTGCCGGCGACGGCGACGATCACGGTGGAGCTCGTTGCCACCGACGGCACACGCCTTGGCTATACGCTGTGGCGCCGCGACGATGGCCGCTACGCCGCGCTGCGCGGCGAACCCGCACTGCTCTATCCGCTGGACGAGATCCAGATGCAGCATCTGTTGCCGGCTACGAATGTCGGCGCAGCAGCCACGGTGCGCTGATGCCCGAACTGCCGGAAGTCGAAACCACCCGCCGCGGCCTCGCGCCGCACCTGATCGGCCGGCGCGTGGAAAATCTGATCGTGCGCCAGCCCAAGCTGCGCTGGCCGATCGCCACAGCCTTGCGCGAACAGCTGCCGGGCCAGCGCGTCGACGATATCGAGCGCCGCGCCAAGTACCTGCTCGTGCATACGATGGCCGGCAGCGCGCTGCTGCATCTGGGCATGTCCGGTTCGCTGCGCGTGCTGCCCGAGGCCACGCCGCCGGGCACGCACGACCATATCGACTGGCGCCTGGATTCCGGCCAGGTGCTGCGCTACACCGATCCGCGCCGCTTCGGCTGCCAGCTGTGGCAGAACCCCGGCGAAGTACATGAACTCCTGGCCGGGCTTGGCCCCGAGCCGCTGTCGGACGCGTTCGACGGCGACCTGCTCTGGCAGCTATCGCGCGGCCGCAAGAGTGCGGTAAAGCTGTTCCTGATGGACCAGAAGATTGTTGTCGGTGTCGGCAACATCTATGCGGCCGAGGCGCTGTTCGCTGCCGGCATTCATCCGGCCCGCGCTGCCGGGCAAGTATCGCGCGCGCGCTACCGCGATCTCGCCGCGGCGGTGAAGCGCATCCTGGCCTACGCGATCCGACGCGGCGGCACGACGCTGCGCGATTTCATCAGTCCCGACGGACTGCCCGGCTATTTCGAGCAGGAGCTGTACGTCTACGGCCGCACGGGCCAGCCCTGCAGGAACTGCGCGACGCCGATCAAGGCATCGGTGCTGGGCCAGCGCAGCACGTTCTATTGTCCGCGCTGTCAGCGCTGAGCGTTCGCCGCGAAGACAGACCGTTTTGAGCCCTCTCCCCCACAAGCGCACAGCGCTTGGGGGAGAGGGCGCTTTCGCGGCCCGGATTTCACGGTTCGGCGCCGCCTTGCGTAGTTCTTTGGGCGAGGCCACGCCGTGGCCATCGACTCGAGGTGCGCGATGTTCTCCAAACTGCTGTCCGCCGTTCTGCTCTGCCTGTCCGCCTCGCTGGTGCTGGCCGATGCGACCGTCCCCACCGCTGACAAGGCCGGTGCGGCCGATCCCGCAGGCCTGGGCCGCTACGAAGGCGCCTTCATCGTCGAACAGCAGGCCAAGGCCTATGACGAACTGGTGCTGCCGACCGCCGCGCTGACGCCGGATCCGGACGACGAAAAGCGCGACGGCATGAACAACCGCGTGATGCGCAGCGCGTCGCAGCTCGGCCTCGAGGGCAAGCTTACGCGTACCGTCTACGTGCTGCCCGCCGGCCGTAGTCCGCTCGAAGTGCTGCGCAACTACCAGCAGCTGATCCAGGACAAGGGCGGCCAGTCACTCTACGAATGCAAGGCGGAGAACTGTGGCGGCGACGTCACGTCCGGCGCCACCCACGGCGGCGGCCAGCAGGGACTGCTCAACTACCTGTTTCCCAAGAGCGCGGTCACCGAGCAGAGCTTCACCAACGCGGCCTGCGCGGTCGACATGAACCTCGCCGACCTGCGCTATGGCGTCGCGAAGTTCAGCGCGGGCGGCAACGAGACCCACGTCGCCGTGCTCACCTTCACCGCCAAGGACGACCTGTACTGCAAGGCGCTCAACGAGCGCACCGTCGCGATCGTCGTCACGCTGGAAGCCAAGGCACGCGAGCAGAAGATGGTCACGCTCAAGGCAAGCGAAATGGCGCAGGCGATCGCCAGCGGCGGCAAGGTCGCGATCTACGGCATCTATTTCGAT
>JAAFHE010000089.1:8767-9791 GCA_013298265.1 Lysobacterales bacterium
CGTCGTCGCCGGCCATACCGACAACCAGGGCGGCGCTGCCTACAATATGGATTTATCCAAAAAGCGCGCCGACGCGGTGGTCGCCGCACTCAGCGCCAACTACGGCATCGCCGCGGACCGCCTGCTGGCCCAGGGCATGGGCAGCGCCGCACCGGTCGCGAGCAACGACGACGAGGCGGGCCGGGCGAAGAACCGTCGCGTGGAACTCGTCAAGCAGTGAAGCGGTGCAGCAACGGGCTGGTGTTCACAGCGCCAGCTCGGCCTGCTTAAGTTCAATGCGACCTTCGCCGCTCGTGATCTTCTTGAACTCCGCCCGGCTGACGGATACATAGCGGTCGTTGCCGCCGATCTCGACCTGGGGTCCCTGGGTCACGGCGCGACCGTGCTCGTCGACGCGCACGACCATCGTGGCCTTGCGACCGGTATGGCAGATAGTCTTGATTTCGGTGAACGAGTCGGCCCAGGCGAGCAAGTACTGGCTGCCCTCGAACAGTTCGCCGCGGAAATCGGTGCGCAGGCCGTAGGCCAGCACCGGGATGTTCAGCACGTCGACGATCTCGGTTAGCTGCCAGACCTGTGATTTGCTAAGAAATTGTGCCTCGTCGACCAGAACGCAGTTGAGCGTGCCGTTCGCGGCGAGGTCGCGGTGTGTCATCGCCAGCAGATCGTCGCCGCGCTCGAAGATGCGACCGTTCGCCTTGAGGCCGATGCGCGAGGCGACCACGCCTTCGCCGTAACGATCGTCCAGCCGCGGCGTGAGGATCAGCGTGCGCATGCCGCGCTCGTGGTAGTTGTGCGCGCTCTGCAGCAGCGTCGTGGTCTTCCCGGCATTCATGGCCGAGTAGTAGAAATAGAGCTTGGCCATGGTTCGGTCGACATGGGCGGGTGCGCATCATAGCGGCTGACGCGGGCTAGGAGCATGCGGCCGGCACGGGCAGAATAGGCGGCCTTGCGCCGCTCGACTGTGGCTGCACCGTCTGACTTGCGATTACCCACGCCATGCTCAATCCCGCCCAACGCGCCC
>JAAFHE010000085.1 GCA_013298265.1 Lysobacterales bacterium
CTTTCTCGCTGAGCGGACTGCCCTTGATCGACTCAATAAGGTAATACACGAGGTGACCGCCGTCCAAGATCGGGATCGGCAGCAGGTTCATGATGCACAGGCTCAGGGAGATCAGGGCGAGGAAATAGCAGAACCAGGCGACGCCGCGCTGGGCCGAGTCGTTGGCCACCGCGGCGATCGTGATTGGGCCGGAGATGTTCTGTAGCGAGGCCTTGCCGTTGAGCATGCGGCCGAGCATTTCCAGCGTCTTGGCAGTCAGGTTGCCGGTTTCGCGAAATGCCGCCGGAATCGCCGCGAGCGGGCCGTAGCGCAGCAGGGCGTCGTAGGCTGGTTCGGCGAATTTCGGCCTGATGCCGACGCGCCATACGGGCTTGCCGGCATCATCACGTTCCTCGCGCGGGGTGACCGACAGTGCCAGGGGCTTGCCGTCGCGCTCCACGCTCAGAGCCAGCGCCTTGCCCTCAGCCGAGTTGGACTGAATCGTAGCGACGAGCACCTCCCAGTCGCTGATGGGCTTGCCGTCGAGGCTGACGAGGCGGTCGCCGACGGCGAGGCCGGCGGTCTCCGCGGCGCTGCCCTTGCTGATCTCGCCGACCAGCGGTTGGCCGGGCAGGGCGAACCTCGGCGTCAGCCCCATCGCGCGCCAGGCGGCGAGGTCTTCCTTGTCGGCGGGTATCTGGCTCAGATCGAGCTGGCGCGTCGCCGTGTTGCCGTCGGCGCCAGTGACGCGGATGTCGATGCTGCGCCGATCCAGCGCATGGCCCAGCAGCACCAGGTTGGCATCGGTCCAGTTGCTGACCGGCTCGCCCGCGATGGCGTCGATGCGATCACCGGGAACGAAGCCCGCGGCGGCGGCCAGGGTCTCGACGCGACCGATCACGGGCTGGTAGTCCGGCTTGCCGATGACGAACATCGCCCACAGCGCGAACACGGTGAAGATCAGGTTGAACGCGGGGCCGGCGGCGACGATGAGCATGCGCTGCCAGATCGGCTTGGCGGTGAAATCGCCGGCGCGTTCGGCCGGGCTGACCTCGACCTCGCGCGAATCGAGGAACTTGACGTAGCCGCCGAGCGGAATCGCCGAGAGGCAGTATTCGGTGCCGTCCTTGCCGACGCGGGTCCACAGCGGCTTGCCGAACCCGATCGAAAAACGCAGTACGGTAACTCCGAATCGACGCGCGACCCAGTAGTGGCCGAACTCATGGAACGTGACCAGCAGTCCAAGCGTGACCGCCAACCACCAGATCGATCCGAGGAAATTGCTCATGCGGGGCTCAACAGTGCAGGCGGCGCATCATACGTTGCGCGGTAGCCCGGGCGGTTAAGTTCGTCTGAATGAGTTGGGCCAGGTTGGCCACGGGTTCAGGCGGAAGCTTCTCCAGGCAGGCTTCGACGACTTCGCTGATCGCGAGGAAGGGCAGCTGCCCTTCCAGGAACGCCGCGACCGCAACTTCGTTGGCCGCATTCAACACGGCCGGCGCCGTGCCGCCGCAGCGCAGCGCCGCATAGGCCAGGCCCAGGCAGCGGAAGGTGTCGAGGTCCGGCGGCTGGAAGTCCAGGCGCGCGAGCGCGACCAGGTCCAGCGGCCGCACCCCGGCATCGACCCGCTCCGGCCAGGACAGGCCATAGGCCAGGGCCGTGCGCATGTCGGGATTGCCGAGCTGGGCCAGCACCGAGCCGTCGGCGTATTCGACCAGCGAATGGATGATGCTCTGCGGATGGACCACGACCTCGATGCGGTCCGGTTCCGCGTCGAACAGGAAATGCGCCTCGATGACCTCGAGACCCTTGTTCATGAGGCTGGCGGAATCGACCGAGATCTTGCGGCCCATACGCCAGTTCGGGTGGGCGACCGCCTGCTCGGGCGTGATCGCGGCCAGTTCGCCGCGCGTCCTGCCGCGGAACGGACCACCCGACGCGGTCAGGATCAGCTTGCGAACGCCGCTGTCGACGAGGCCGGCGCGGCGCGTTGCCGCCGCCGCGGGCAAAGCCTGGAACAGCGCGTTGTGCTCGGAATCCACCGGCAGCAGTTCGCCGCCGCCGTCGCGCAGGGCCGCGAGCAGCAGCGGGCCGGCCATGACGATGGCCTCCTTGTTGGCGAGCAGCAGGCGCTTGCCGGCGCGCGCGGCGGCCAGGGTCGATTCCAGGCCGGCAGCGCCGACGATCGCGGCGACCACGGTATCGCAGAGTGTGGAGGCCGCCGCTTCGGTGAGCGCATCGGTGCCGCTGGCCACGCGTGTCGGCAAGCCGGCGCGCTGGACGCGTGCACGCAGGTCGGCTTCGAGCGCCGGGTCGGCGATGACGGCCAGATCCGGTACGAAGCGTTCGCACAGCGCGGCCAGCGCCTCGCTGCTGCGGTGAGCGGCGAGCACGCTGGCGCGGAAGCGCTGCGGATGGCGCGCGATGACGTCCAGCGCGCTGGTCCCGATCGAGCCCGTAGCGCCGAGTACCGCGATGTTCCTCATGCGCGCAGCAAGGCGAGCCCGGCCGCCCAGACCGGCAGCGCAGCGAACACGCTGTCGAGCCGGTCGAACATGCCGCCGTGGCCGGGGAACAGGTCGCCCGAATCCTTCACGTTGGCGTGGCGCTTGATCAGGCTTTCGAACAGGTCGCCGACGATGGAGGCGAGTACGGTCAGCATCGCGAGCAGGAAAACGCCGGCCAGTGCCGTACCGCGCAGCCCGAGCAGCCAGGCGCCGATGACGCCGACTACCGCCGAAGCGGCGAGCGCGCCGTAGACGCCGGCCCAGGTCTTGCCCGGGCTGATCCGCGGCGCGAGCTTGGTCGTGCCCCAGCGGCTGCCGGCGAGGTAGGCGCCGCTGTCGGCGACCCAGACCAGCATCAGGCCGAACAATGTCCACCAGGGGCCGTGGCTCAAGCCGCCGTGCACCTGCAGCAGGCTGCACCAGGCCGGTACGACGATGAGAAGGCCGGCGGCAAGCTTGAACGTGGTGTTTTCTTTCGTCGGCGCGACACCGAAGCTGAAGTGTCGCAGCCATAGTGCCGCGACCAGCCACCAGGCCACACCCGCAAGCACGACACCCCACCACCAGATGCTGCCGCGTGACAGCCACAGGCCCAGCATGACCAGGCCGTGCGCCGTGACGAGCAAAGCGCGCACGCTGTTGCCGCGCAGGCCGAGCATGCGCGTCCACTCCCACAGTGCATACAGGAACACCGCACCGGTGATCGCGGCGAGGACGATGGTCGGAACCAACAGGATCAGCGCTATCGCGATCGGCGCGAGCACCAGAGCCGTAAGAATGCGCGTTTTCATCGGGGAAGCCACGGGCTCGGCGCACTCCGTTGGTCAGTGGAACCGCGGAAAAAAGCGAGGCTCATCCGGCACCCGTGGCGATCTGCGCGCTGGTCTTGCCGAAGCGCCGTTCGCGCCCGGCATAGTCGGCCAGTGCGTGTTCGAAGGCCGCAGTGTCGAAGTCCGGCCATAAGGTCGCGGTGAAATGGATTTCCGCGTAGGCGATCTGCCAGAGCAGGAAATTGCTGACGCGCTGCTCGCCGCCGGTGCGGATGAAGAAATCCACCGGCGGCAGCTCGGCAAGGCAGAGATACGGAGACAGCGTGTGCTCGTCGATGCGGGCAGCATCGATTTCGCCGGCCTGCACGGCGCGCGCCAGCTGGGCGGCGGCCTGCGCGATATCCCAGCGCCCGCCGTAGTTCACGGCGATGTTCAGGGCGAGCTTCGTGTTGGCCGCGGTCTTGTCCATCGCGCCGCGCATGCGCGACGCCAGCGCCGGCGCGAACGCGGCCAGTTCGCCGACGAAGCGTATGCGCACGCCGTGACCGTGCAGTTCATCGACCTCGCGCTCCAGCGCCTTGAGGAACAGCTCCATCAGCGCGCTGACCTCGTCCTGCGGCCGCTGCCAGTTCTCGCTGGAGAACGCGAACAGCGTAAGCGCGGCTATGCCGCGGCGCAGACAGAATTCGATCGCGTTGCGCACGGCCTTCTGGCCCGCATGATGACCAAAGCTGCGCGGACGCAGGCGCTTGCGCGCCCAGCGTCCGTTGCCGTCCATGACGATCGCGACATGGCGCGGCAGGCGGCTGTCGCCGGTGACTGCCGCGGGCCGCGGAGTGAGCGGATCCAGGTTCGTGCTCCGCTCAGAGCGACATCAGCTCGTCTTCTTTCGCCTTGACCACGGCATCGACATCCTTGATCGCCTTGTCGGTCAGTTTCTGGATGTCGTCCTCGGCCTTGCGCTCTTCGTCCTCGGTGATCTTCTTTTCCTTGAGCAGTTCCTTGACGTGCTGCATCGCGTCGCGGCGCACGTTGCGCACAGCGACTTTGGCGTCTTCGCCTTCGCCGTGCACCTGCTTGGAAAGGACCTTGCGGCGTTCTTCGGTGAGCGGCGGCAGATTGATGCGGATCACGGTGCCGGCGGTGGTCGGGTTGAGGCCGAGGTCCGAGCCGATGATGGCTTTCTCGATCGGCTGCACCATGGTCTTTTCCCACGGCGTGATAGTCAGCGAGCGCGCGTCCTGGACGGCGACGGTGGCGACCTGCGACAGCGGCATTTCGCTGCCGTAATAATTGATCTTGATGTGATCGACCAGCGCCGTGCTCGCGCGGCCCGTACGCAGGCGCTGCAGGTCGTGCCGTAGCGCTTCCACGCTCTTGGCCATGCGGGTCTGGGTATCTTGCTTGATGTCGTTGATCATGGCGGCAAATCCTTGGGCCGGAACAAAGCGGCCGGAGTATAGCAGCGGCCCAGCGGGCTGTTGATAAACAGCCTACTGGCGATCCAGGGCTGGATCGCCCGAGGGTCGATCGCGCAATCGATTGATTCCCGGAGAACGTGTGCAAGCTCCGCCTGCGCCGTTCGATCGAGAAAGGGGCTTTGCTGCTTTCTCAACAAACGATGATCTGTTGAGAAACAGCCGGCGGGGCAGCGCGGACCGTGCCCGCAGGCTACAATCCCGGCCCAATTTTCCGGCACAACAGGATTTCGCAATGGGCAGATTGATGGCCATTGAAGGGCGCAAGAACGCCCAGGACGCGCGCCGTGGCAAGATCTTCACCAAGGTCATCCGCGAACTCACGGTGGCGGCGCGCGCGGGTGGCGGCGACCCCAAGGCCAACCCGCGCCTGCGTCTGGCGATGGACAAGGGTCTGGCTGTGAACATGGCGCGCGACGTGATGGAGCGCGCGATCAAGAAGGCGACCGGCGAACTCGAAGGCGTCAACTACGAGGAAATCCGCTACGAGGGCTACGCCCCCGGTGGCGTCGCGGTCATCGTCGACTGCATGACCGACAACAAGGTTCGCACCGTCGCCGATGTGCGGCATGCCTTCACCAAATGCGGCGGCAATCTCGGCACCGACGGATCGGTGTCCTTCATGTTCAGGAAACTGGGCGTGCTGAGCTACCTTCCCGGCACCGACCAGGAGTCCGTCGAGAACGCGGCGATCGAGGCCGGCGCCGACGATATCGTGGTCTATCCGGACGACGGCTCCATCGACGTGCTGGTCGGTCCCGACAGCTTCGAGGCGGTCAAGCAGGCGATGGAGGCTGCTGGCCTGAAGCCCGAACACGCCGAAGTGGGCCTGCGCGCCGACAACGACATCGCTGTCTCCGGCGACACGGCCCAGGCCGTGCTCAAGATGATCCACATGCTCGAAGACCTGGACGACGTGCAGAACGTCTATTCCAACGCAGACATACAGAGCTAGCGAGCGAGAAATGCGTGGAGAGGAGTGAGAAATGAGTGAGAAGCGCGGCACTCTCGCTTTCACTCCTTGCTCACTCCTCTTCCCTGTTTTCTCGCTTCACGTCACCAGCGTGCCGACGGTTTCGCCGCGCGCGATGCGCAGCAGATTCCCCGGCACGCCCATGTCGTAGACACGCAGCGGGATCTTGTTGTCGCGGCACAGCGCGATGGCGGTCGTATCCATGACCTGCAGGTTGCGCTGGATGACATCGCTGTAGGTGAGCTTGTCGTAGCGCTCGGCGGTTGGGTCTTTCTTGGGGTCGGCGCTGTAGATGCCGTCGACCTTGGTCGCCTTGAGCAGCAGGTCCGCGCCGACTTCGATCGCGCGCAGCGCCGCGGCGGAATCGGTGGTGAAGAACGGATTGCCGGTGCCGGCGGCGAAGATGGCGACGCGGCCCTTTTCCAGATGGCGTATCGCGCGGCGGCGGATGAAGTCTTCGCAGACCTCGTTGATCTTGATTGCGCTCATGACGCGCGCATAGGCGCCGAGTTTCTCGATCGCATCCTGCATCGCCAACGCGTTCATGACCGTTGCCAGCATGCCCATGTTGTCGCCGGTGACGCGATCCATGCCGGCTTTCGCGAGGCCTTCGCCACGGAAGATATTGCCGCCGCCGATGACGACGCCGATCTGCACGCCGGCACGCTGGACTTCGATGATTTCCTTGGCCAGACGGTTCAGCACCTTGGGGTCGATGCCGTAGTCGGCCTGGCCCATCAGCGCTTCGCCGCTGAGTTTGAGCAGGATGCGCTTGTACTTGATCTCGTTGGGCATGGAGCAGTCCTTCCTGAGCTGGGCTCGCACGGTCGTTCCGGCGCGACGGCCGGAACGACACAGGTCGCGGAAATACGCGGAGCCGGGCGGCCCAAAATGCGCGCGATCATACAGCAAGCACCCCCTCGCCGAATGTAACGATGCGCGCAGGCCGCTGCCGATCGCGCCGCTGCAGGCGCCGTCTGCGCGGCGGATCGACGCGCCTTGCGCTGTTGACGGTGCGGTGCCGAAGCGGACTGGTCGTGCGGTCCGGCCCGTTTTCGCGCGCTCGCCAGTAACTCCATACGCGGGTCCACCGCGCATCGCGTAATCGGCCTTTCACAAACTCTGGCTACTGTCGCGCCGCATTCGCGCGGCATCCGCCTGCCGCAGCCGGGGAGTCGCCGATGTTCCGTCGTATGGTCGCTGTCAGTCTCCTGAGCGCCGTCAGCGCGCTCGCCGCTGCTCACCAGCACGCCGATCTGCCGCCGGCACTGAAGCGCACACCGAAAGCCTTTGCCGTCGAACGCCAGCTCGGCGAGCCGCCGGGCGACGTGGCAGAGCTGCGCTTTCGCGACGTGTTCAAGCTGCCGGCTGGCCCGCGCGGCCTGGAGCTCACCGACCGCCTGATCGAACTCGACGGCCGCCGCGTGCGCCTGGTCGGCTACATGGTGCAGGCAGGTGTCGACGGCGGCTTCGTGCTGAGTCCCTTGCCGGCGGTGCTTGGCGATGCCGACGAAGGCCTCGCCGACGATCTGCCGCCGAGCGCCGTTCTGGTCGAGATGCCCGGCCAGGCAAAGCTGCGCAGCGGCCACATGTCCGGGCTGATCCAGGTCACCGGACGCCTGCGCGTCGGCAGCGCTGAAAGCGTCGACTTGCCGGGGCGCGTGTTCCCGCTGCGGCTCGAACTCGATCCCGCGCTCGGCAAGATTCTGCGCAAAGCAAACAAGTAGACATTGCAGCATCGTCCGGCGCGCGGCCGCACGACTGTCCCACGTTGTTCACCTGAACCTCTCCCCCTCCCTCGTACGCAAGGAGCGCACCATGCGCCGCATGACGATTTCCCGTCTCGCCCTGGGCACTGCCCTCGGCCTGCTCGCTGTTTCAGTTCAGGCCGCCACCGTTTCGCGCCTGACCCCGCCGAGCGAGTTGTTCGCCTCGGGCACGCCCGATCCGATCATTTCGCGCTTCCTGCCGGGCCAGCGTTTCGACCTGCAGGCCACGGTACAGCCCGACGCCGGCGAGACCGTGGTGGGCTTCCAGTTTCTCGTCGACGGCGACTGGATCAATGGTCCGCTGCCGCTTGGCGGCGGCGCCAACGATTCGCGCGTCGCGCGCAACGGTACGGTCACCGAAACCGGCGCTGCCGAGACCTGCATCCGCGACGGCAAGACCACCGGCGCGAGCGGCTGCGTGCTGGCCGCGGGCCTGCCGTCCAATACCGCCGTACTGAGTTTCCGCGCCTATTCGAACTACACGCCTGGCGTACACGAATTCAAGGTGGTCGCGCGCACGAGCAGCGGCCGCACGATCAGCGCGAGTGGCAATTTCGAAGTCGTCGGCATCACTCAGGGCGGCCAGCAGGCCAAGAACGTCATCATCCTGCTCGGTGACGGCATGGGAGCGGCGCACCGCACGGCGGCTCGCATCATGGCCAGGGGCTACGCCCAGGGCAAGGCGCGCGGCAAGCTCGCGATGGACACCTTCCCGTACAGCGGCCAGGTCATGACCGCGTCGCTCAACTCCATCGTCACCGACTCGGCACCGGGCATGGCCAACTACGTGTCGGGCAACAAGGCGAACAATAACGAAGAAGGCGTGTTCCCCGACGACACCCTGGCCGCGTTCGACAATCCGCGCATCGAATACCTGTCCGAATACCTGCACATGCTGCAGGGCAAGGCACTCGGCATCGTGACCACGTCCGACGTGTTCGACGCGACGCCGGCCGCCAACGCGGTGCATACGGCGCTGCGCGGCAACGGCACCGGCATCGTCGACCAGTTCCTCGATGAACGGAACAAGACCGGCCTGTCCGTGCTGATGGGCGGTGGCCGCAAGTGGTTCCTGCCCAATGTCGGCGGCGCCACGAGCCCGCAGCCGGCCAACGGTTCGCAGCGCTCTGCACGCAACGACTACGTGCTGCCCGCCGACATCGTCCGCGGTTGGGACGTGGCGCCCGGCAAGCTCGATCCGGAGCGCGACCTGATCGGCGACTTCGTTGCCGCGGGCTTCGCCTACGCACCGGACAACACCGGCCTCAATGCCGCGTTCGCGCGCGGTACGCCGGACAAGCTGCTCGGCCTGTTCGCCTACTCGAACATGAACGTGTCCTACGACAAGATCGCCGCGCGTCGCGGCAACCGCGACGTCGTCGACGCGTTCGGCTTTCCCGACCAGCCGATGCTGGACGACATGACCGACAAGGCGTTGAAGGTGCTCGCGCGCAATCCGAACGGCTTCGTCGCGATGATCGAAGCCGCGTCCATCGACAAGCAGGCGCACCTGATGGATACCGACCGCTGGATCCACGACGTGCTCGAGTTCGACCGCGCCGTCGCCGTGGCCAAGCGCTTCGCCGAAAACAACCCGGATACCATCGTCATCGTCACGGCCGACCACGAATGCTCGGGCGCGGCCATCATCGGTGCGGCGACCGTGTCCGCGGCACAGCTCGAAGCGGACAAGCTGCAGGGCAAGAATGTCGTCGGTGTCTACGAGGCGGCCCGGTTCCCGCGCTACACCATGGCGGCCGACGGCTATCCGGTCACGACGAACATCAACAACAAGATGCTGATCGGCTACGGAGCCAACGCAGACCGCTACGAGAACTGGCTGCCGAATGCATTCCCGACGCGCGACTCGCAGCAGCCGTTCCCGCCGGCGCAGTCGCCGGCGAACCCGAGTCTGCGCAACAAGGATCAGGGCGCGCTGATCACCGGCCAGATCGCCGGTGACCAGGCCGCGCATACGGGTACCGACATCCCGCTGTCGGCCTATGGCCTCGGTGCATCCAGCTTCAGCGGCACGTTCGACAACACCGATGTGTTCTTCAAGCTCGGCCAGATCGTGGTGGGTGGCGTGAAGTAAAACCGTCGACGCGTCGCTGCCAAAGGGGCAGCCGGCGCGTCGTTCCGCGATACGGACCAGGGCGCGCAGCGGGCCATCGCTGCGCGCTTTTTTGTTTGTGTGATGCGTTCGTGGCGCACAAAGAAAAAGGCCGCAGCGTGAGCTGCGGCCTTATGTTCAACGCGCGGCGTTGGTGATCAGGCCAGACCGGCCTGCTTCATGACTTCCGCGGCGTAGTCTTCCACGACCTTCTCGATGCCTTCGCCGACGGCCAGGCGCTTGAAGCCGACGATGTCGGCG
>JAAFHE010000086.1 GCA_013298265.1 Lysobacterales bacterium
CTCCGCGTCGGGTCCGGACAGTTCGATGAGTTCGGCGGGGGCGGGCAGCGGCAAGCGGGTATCCGACGGATGCGAGGCGGCGAGTATCGCAAATCGCGGCCGCGTGGGCCGCTCGCGGCAACCGCCTGTCCGACGCGCCTCCGCGGTGCACCCACGATTTTGGTCGCGGTGCGTGGCGACGGCGGCGTTGTGCACCGCGCCAGGGTTGTCAGTTGTGCCCACCGGCGTTACCCTTCGCGCCGATTCAAGACCTATGCCCGAATCCACTTCCCAGCCAGTTCCGTCTGACCGCGTCGTGCCGGAGCCCAGTGCTCCTGCACCAACGGACGCTACCTCGCGTCCACGCGAAATCGGCGGCCGCCAGGGGCCGGAGCCGACCCGCTACGGCGACTGGGAGAAGAATGGCCGCTGCATCGATTTCTGAGGACGCGTGCGCGGCGTAACGTCCGCAACGCGCGATCGGTTTCGCGACAGCGTCGGATCGGAACCCCGGTTGGCGTAAAGGATGGCGACCATGCCTCAAGCGGCAAGACCCAAGTCACCGCACCTCGATATCTACCGTTGGCAGATACAGATGGTGTCCTCGATCCTGCATCGTGCGGCAGGAGTCGCACTGGCCGCTGGCACCGTATTGCTGGTCTGCCTGCTTGCAAGCCTTGCCGCCGGCCCCGAGGCGTATGCCAAGGTGCAGAGTGCCGCCGGCTCGGTCTTCGGCCAGCTACTGCTGCTGGGCTGGACCTGGTCGCTGGCCTACCATCTGTTGAATGGCTTGCGTCATCTGCTGGAAGACACCGGCCACGGCTTCCAGATCAAGACCTTCGTCAAGACCGGCTGGGTCGCCGTCGCCGGTTCCCTGGTACTGACTGCTTTGGTCTGGGCCTGCGTGCTGTTGCAGCGGGGTGGCGCATGAGCAAGCATTTGCGCACGCCGCTCAAGACCGTACGTGGACTCGGCTCTGCGCGCGGCGGCACCCACCATTTCACCATGCAGCGAATCACCGCCGTGGCCCTCGTGCCGCTGTCGCTCTGGTTTGTCTGGATCGCGCTGAGCCTTGTGCATCTCGATTACGCCGGCGCGCGTATGCTCATTGCGCATCCGGTCCACGCGGTGCTCATGGTGGCCTTCGTAATCAGCGTGTTCTGGCATGCGCAGCTCGGGCTGCAGGTTGTGATCGAGGACTACGTGCACGCACCGGGACTGGAGATCGCCTTCCAACTGGCCGTGAAATTCCTCTGCGTGCTCGGTGCGGTGGCCTGTGTCCTCGCCATCGCCCGCATCGCCCTCGGAAGCTGAGCACATGCAAAGTTATAAGATTCAGCAGCACAAGTATGACGTGATCGTGGTCGGCGCCGGCGGCGCGGGCCTGCGCGCCACGTTCGGCATGGCCGCCAAGGGCCTCAACACCGCGTGCATCACCAAGGTGTTCCCGACGCGCTCGCACACGGTTGCGGCGCAGGGTGGCATGTCGGCGGCCCTGGCCAACATGGGCGAGGATGACTGGCGCTTCCACTTCTACGACACCATCAAGGGCTCCGACTGGCTCGGCGACCAGGACGCGATCGAATACATGTGCCGCGAAGCGATTCCGGCCGTGATCGAGCTGGAACACTACGGTGTGCCTTTCTCGCGCACCGAGGACGGCAAGATCTACCAGCGTCCGTTCGGCGGCATGACCACGCACTACGGCAAGGGCACTGCGCAGCGCACCTGTGCCGCGGCCGACCGCACCGGGCACGCGATCCTGCACACGCTTTATCAGCAGTCGCTCAAGCACGATGCGCGGTTCTACATCGAGTACTTCGCGCTTGATCTGATCATGGATTCCGAGGGTGTCTGCCGCGGCGTGATCGCGCTGGACATGGCCGAAGGTACCTTGCATCTGTTCCGCGCGCATGCGGTAGTGCTCGCGACCGGCGGCTACGGCCGTGCGTACTTCTCGGCCACCTCGGCACATACCTGTACCGGCGACGGCGGCGGCATGGTCCTGCGCGCGGGCCTCCCGCTGCAGGACATGGAGTTCGTGCAGTTCCACCCGACCGGCATCTACGGCGCCGGCTGCCTGATCACCGAAGGCGTGCGCGGCGAAGGTGGCTATCTGACGAATTCCAAGGGCGAGCGCTTCATGGAGCGCTATGCGCCCAACGCCAAGGATCTCGCCTCGCGCGACGTGGTCAGTCGCGCCATGACGATCGAGATCCGCGAAGGCCGCGGTGTCGGCACGAACGCCGACCACATTCATTTGAATCTCATGCACCTCGGTCCCGAGGTCATCAATGAAAAACTGCCCGGCATCGCCGAGAGCGCGCACATTTTCGCCGGTGTCGACGTTGCCAAGCAGCCGATTCCGGTGATCCCGACCGTGCATTACAACATGGGCGGCATCCCGACCAACTACCACGGCGAGGTCGTGCGCAAGCTCGGCGACAATCCGGACGCGGTCGTGCCGGGCCTGTTCGCGATCGGCGAGGCAGCCTGCGTCTCGGTGCACGGCGCCAACCGCCTCGGTTCCAACTCGCTGCTCGATCTGGTCGTGTTCGGTCGCGCCGCAGCCATCCGCGCGGCCCAGATCATCACCCCGGGCGCGCCGCACAAGGACATGCCGGCCAGTGCCTGCGACGCGGCGCTGGCGAACTTCGACCGCCTGCGCAACGCCAACGGCAGCCAGCCCACGGCGCAGATCCGCGCGACCATGCAGGCTGTGATGCAGAAGGACGCCGCGGTGTTCCGTACCGGCGCCACCCTCAAGCAGGGCTGCGTCAACATCTCCAAGACCTTCGACTCGTTCGACGACGTGCGCGTTACCGACCGTTCGCTGGTGTGGAATTCCGACCTCATCGAAACGCTGGAGCTGCAGAACCTGCTCGGTCAGGCCGTCGCCACGATGTATTCGGCGGAGAACCGGCCGGAAAGCCGCGGCGCGCATGCACGCGAGGATTTCCCCGAACGCGACGACGCCGACTGGCAGAAGCACACGCTGGTCAACGTTGACGACAAGGGCAAGGTCGCGTTCGACTACCGTCCGGTGCACATGTATACCATGAGCGCGGATGTCGAGGTCGTTCCGCCCAAGCCACGCGTGTACTGAGGATTCCCATGGCGCGCGAGGGCGGGCTGATCGCATGGCAGTGGCAGGGCTATGAGCGCAATCATCGCGACCGGGCCAACCTGCTGCTGCACATCGTGCTCGTGCCGGCGTTCGTCGCCGGCATCCTCGCCACGGTGCGTTTCCTGACCTGGGGCCGCTGGCTCGCGGCGCTGCTCGCCTTCGTGTTCGCGCTTGTGGCGTTTGCGCTGCAAGGCGTCGGCCACAAGCGTGAGAGTAATGCGCCGGAACCGTTCCTCGGTCCGGCTGATTTCATTGGCCGCGTGTTCGTCGAACAGTTCATCACCTTCCCGCGCTTCGTGCTCAGCGGGCAGTGGGCGCGGAACCTGGGCCGTGGCTGAGGCCACTGCCATCGTTCCCGCGGGCGTGGCCGCATCCGAAGGCGGCTACGCGCACGGCTTGCGTGTCGCGGCGAGGCAGGAGCTGGTCTTCATCAGCGGCCAGATCCCGACGCTGGCCGATGGCAGCGTACCGGCGGGCTTCTACGCGCAATGCCGCGCCGTCTGGCGCAATATCGTCGCGACGCTCCAGGCTGCCGGCCTGGGTGTGGCCGATCTCGTCAAGATCACCACGTTTCTCACTTCGCGCGAATTCGCCGCCCGCAACGGCGCGATGCGGCGCGAAACGCTTGGTTCCCACCAGCCTGCCCTGAGCGTGATCGTCGCACAGACGCTCGATCCCGCCGGGCTGCTCGAAATCGAGGCGATTGCCGCCTCACGGAGTCCCTAAGATGGCCGAGTTCACCCTGCCCAAGAATTCCAAAGTGCAGAAGGGCAAGCACTTCCCGGCGCCGGCCGGCGCGAGCAAGGTGCGCACGTTCAAGGTCTATCGCTGGAATCCGGATGATGGCCAGAACCCTCGCGTCGACAGCTACGATGTCGACATGGCTAGCTGCGGGCCGATGGTTCTGGACGCGCTGATCAAGATCAAGAACGAGATCGACCCGACCCTGACCTTCCGCCGCTCGTGCCGCGAAGGCATCTGCGGTTCCTGCGCGATGAACATCGACGGCACGAACACGCTGGCCTGTACCAAGGCCGTAGGCGACTGCAGCGCGAAGGACGTGCCGGTCTATCCGCTGCCGGCCATGAGCGTGGTCAAGGACCTCGTGCCTGACCTGACCCATTTCTACGCGCAGTATGCGTCGATCAAGCCGTGGATCCGCACGCAGACCGCGCCGCCACCGGATGCCGAGCGGCTGCAGTCCAAGGACGATCGCGCCAAGCTCGACGGGCTGTATGAGTGCATTCTGTGCGCCTGTTGCTCGACCTCTTGCCCGAGCTACTGGTGGAACGGCGACCGCTACCTCGGCCCGGCCGTGCTGCTGCAGGCCTACCGCTGGATCATCGACAGCCGCGACGAGGACACCGGCGCGCGCCTGGATGATCTGGAGGATCCCTTCCGCCTGTATCGCTGCCACACCATCCTCAATTGCGCGCGCACCTGTCCGAAGGGACTGAACCCTGCGAAAGCGATTGCCGAGATCAAGAAGCTGATGGTCCTGCGACAGGGCGCCTGACGCGCGATGACCGCCGAACACGCCAGCGTACCGCCCGTGCCGACGCAAGCACCGTCGCCGCTTCGCAGCGCATTGCGCTTCGTCGCCTACGTTGCCGCTGCCGGTCTCGTCACCGGCGTTGCCGTGTGGCTGCTGTTTCGCGTACTCGGCCCCGATGGCTGGCGCCTGGCGCGCACGCCGATCGGCTGGGTCGGGCTCTATCTCGCCCCGTTTGCGATCGGCTTCCTCGCGTTTTCGCGGCAAGCGGTGGCCGAGCGGGGCTGGAACAGCCTGCTGATCGGCTGGCTTGCGACCGCGGTGTTTGCGCTCGGCATGAACATGACCAGTCTGAACGGCCCTGTCATGCTGCTCGCGATCCTCGTCTTCGTGCTTCCGATGAGTGCGCTCGGCACGCTGACGGCCTGGCTGCTGCTGCGGGGGCGCGCGACGCTGCCCGGGAATCCCGCGTGAGCGATGCGACGGTCGCGCGGCTGCGCTGGCGCTGCCGACGCGGCACGCGCGAACTCGACGCGCTCGTCGGCTGGTGGCTGGACGCGCGCTACGCACAGTCTGATGCAGCGGCACAGAGCGCGTTCGCGGACCTGCTCGACGCACAGGACCCTGACCTCTGGAACTGGCTGGTCGGACGCGAGCGCGCGCCGCGCGCCGACTGGCAGGCCATCGTCGATGAAATCCGCCAGCGCGATCACGTTTGACCTACGGCCGTCGCGGCTGCTCGTCGCCGCCGTGCTGATCATCGCCGCACTTGCGGCGGCATCGGTCTGGCTCAGCGAACTGCGCCGCTGGCCCGGCGTCGCGATCCTGGCGTGCCTGGTGATCGCTGCGCTCGTGGCGTGGGCGCTGCCGCCGCTGCTGCGCCTGCGCTGGCTGCGTGCTGGCTGGAACGCCGACAGCCAGTGGAGCCTGCTAGACACCGCTCAGACTGCTGTGGGTGCGCAACTGCTCGACTGGAGCGCGCTGGGCCTGTCGCTGCGGCTGCGGCTGCGGACGAGCGCCGGTGAAACGGTGACCGTGCACCTGCTGCCCGACAATCTCGATCGCGACACGCGCCGACGCCTGCGCGTGCGTCTGACGCAGGAAACGGGGCGCATCGAGGTACCACCGACCTCCGGCTGAACGTGGCCTCCGTACCGCCTTGCGCTGCTGTGGCGCGTATTGCACTCTCGCCCGGTTATCCGGTCTGAACCCGTTCCCCAAGGATTGCGACTCCCGGCCATGTTCCGACCGCTAGAGCTGTTCATAGGCCTGCGTTACACGCGGGCCAAGCGTCGCAATCATTTCATCTCCTTCATTTCCCTGGTCTCGATGGCCGGCATCGCGCTGGGCGTGACCGCGCTGATCGTCGTCATCTCCGTCATGAACGGCTTCGACAACGAGCTGCGCACACGCATCCTCGGCATGGTTTCGCACGCGACCATCAGCAGCGTCGACGGTCCGATGCAGGACTGGACCGGCGCGCAGAAACAGGCTGCCGCGAACGAACACGTGCTCGGTTCGGCACCCTTCATCGAGCGTGAAGCCATGCTGCAGGGCACGCGCGTCGGCGGCGCGATCGTGCGCGGCGTGCTGCCGCAGGAAGAGCCGAAGGTCTCCGAAGTCCACCACAAGATGAAGGCCGGCAAGCTCGACGATCTCGTCGCCGGCGGCTTCGGCATCATTCTCGGGCGCGAACTGTCCTACAAGCTCGGTGTCGATGTCGGCGAGCAGGTCGTGGTCTACGCACCGGAAATCCGCGCGACGCCGGTCGGTGCGGTGCCGCGCCTCAAGCGCTTCACGGTCGTCGGCATCTTCGAGATCGGCATGGAGGAATACGACGCCGGCCTTGCGATCGTGCACCTGCAGGATGCGCAGCGGCTGTATCAGGTCGACGGTCCCGACGGCCTGCGCCTCAAGCTCGACGATATGTTCCGTGCGTTCGGCGTCGCGCGGCAGCTGTCGCAGGAACTCGGCAATTTCTATCGCGTACGCGACTGGATGCAGGGCCACGCGAACTTCTTCAAGGCGATCGCCATGGAGAAGCGTGTGATGTTCATGATCCTCTCGCTGATCGTCGCGGTCGCGGCATTCAATCTGGTCTCGACGCTGGTCATGCTGGTGCAGGACAAGCAGGCCGACATCGCGATCCTGCGCACGCTTGGCGCGAGCCCGCGCAGCATCATGGGGGTTTTCATGGTGCAGGGTGTCGTCGTCGGCGTGATCGGCATCGCGATCGGAACGCTGCTTGGCGTCGTGCTCGCGCTGAATCTTGAAAGCATCGTCAAGTTCGTCGAGCACAAGCTGCAGATTTCGGTATTGCCATCGGACGTCTACTACATCAGCGACCTGCCCTCGGACATGCACTGGGGTGACGTTGGCATGATCGCGCTGATGGGTTTCGCGTTCTCGTTGATCGCCACGGTGTATCCGGCCTGGCGCGCGGCGCGCACCCAGCCGGCGGCAGCGCTGCGCTATGAGTAAGGATTTTTCCGCCGTGAGCGATACCGTCGTGCTGCGTGCCACCAACGTGGCCAAGACCTACCAGGAAGGCACGCTGCGCACCGAGGTGCTCAGCGACCTGAATTTTTCCCTCGCGCGTAGCGAGACGCTCGCGATCGTCGGCGCGTCGGGTTCGGGCAAGAGCACTCTGCTGCACATCCTCGGCGGGCTGGACACCCCGACGAGTGGCGAGATCGACGTTGTCGGCCAGCGCATGTCGGCGCTGTCGGACCGCGCGCGCGGCGAGCTGCGCAACCGCTCGCTGGGTTTCATCTACCAGTTCCATCACCTGCTGCCCGAATTCACCGCACTTGAGAACGTGTGCATGCCGCTGCTGATCCGCGGCACGCCGATCGCGCAGGCGCGCCGCGAGGCGGGCGATCTGCTCGCGCGCGTCGGCCTTGCCCAGCGCCTGGAACACAAGCCCGGCGAGATGTCCGGCGGCGAGCGCCAGCGCTGCGCGGTCGCGCGTGCGCTCGTGACGCGGCCGGCCTGTGTGCTTGGCGACGAGCCCACCGGCAACCTCGACGAAAAGAACGCCGCGCAGGTGTATGCGCTGATGCTGGAACTCAACCGCGAAGTCGGCACGAGCTTCGTGCTCGTGACCCACGACCGCAGCCTCGCGCGGCGCATGGATCGCATGCTGGAACTGCACGGCGGTCGTCTCGCGGAACCGGGCTAACACCACGCGTTCCTTGGGCCGCGCGCGGGCACGCCCGATTACCGCGGCCGCGTGCGTCCGTTGTTCACAGTGCGGAGCAACTGGCTTGCGTCGTTAGCGCCGCGCGGTTCTCCGTCAGCGGTCCGGCCCGCGGCAAGCCGGAAAAATCCCAGGCACCGACGCGTCAGCCGCCGCTGTCGCGCGGGATCAGTGAGGCCGATGCTGCAGGTCGTGTTCCTGGTCGCGAAGGGATTCGATGCCTGCGCCCGTTGTCCTTCTGCGTGCCGCTGCGGCTGCCTCGTCGGCGTGGCTGCGCCATCCGCTCGCGCCGGCGTCGGTCGTCACGCTGCTGGCTGGTGCCGTTGCGCTGCAATTGCTGGAGCGGCTGCCGCCGTTAATGTGGCTGGGTGGTGTCGGCGCCGGTGCGCTGCTGTGCTGGCGCTGGCCGCTGCTGCGCTGGGCGGCGTTGTTCCTGATCGGCGCCTGCTGGTTCGGCTGGCGCGCCGATCTTGCCTTGCAGCAGCGTCTGCCGCGGGATCTGGAAGGCGTGGATCTGGACGTGCGCGCGCGGCTCGTCGATCTGCCCGCGCGGCGCGGCGACTCGACGCGGATCGACCTGTACGTCGAGGACGCACGGCGCGACGGCGTGCCGGTAGCGCTGCGGGGGCGCATTCGCGTGTCCTGGTACGGAGCGACGCCGGTATTGAGGCCCTGCGCACGCTGGCAGTTGCGCGTGCGCCTCAAACGGCCGCGCGGTGCGAGCAATCCCGGCGGCCTGGACATGGAGCGCCAGGCGTTGCAGCTCGGCATCCACGCCACGGGCTATGTGCGCGACGACGGCGAGCCGCGTGAACTCGACGTCGCCCGGTTCTGCGTCGACGCCTGGCGTGAACGCATCGCCGCCGAAATCGACCAGCGGCTGGCGGGCGAGGAGGTTGCGCCGCTGCTGCGCGCGCTTGCCGTCGGCGATCAGCGCGGCCTGGACGATGCGCACTGGCCGGTGCTGCGCGCGACCGGGGTCGGTCATCTCATCGCCATCTCCGGCTTCCATGTCGGCATGCTCGCCCTGGCTGGCGCGCTGTGCGCGAGGCAGCTATGGCGGCGCCGGCCGGCGCTTGCGCTGCGCTGGCCGGCGGCAGTGCTCGAAGCGCCGTTGTCGCTCGCGGCGGCGACGCTCTACGCGGCCCTGGCCGGCTTCGGCCTGGCCACGCTGCGCACCTTGCTGATGCTGGTCGCGCTGGCCCTCGCGCGCCTGCTGCGCCGCGACCTGCCGGTGCAGCAGGCGCTGGCCATCGCGCTGGCGGCGGTGCTGCTGATCGACCCGCTGGCAATCCTCTCCGCCGGTTTCTGGCTCTCCTTCGCCGGCGTGGCCCTGCTCGTTTACAGCCTGGGCTCGCAGGGGCGGCGACCCTGGTGGCGCGAACTGCTGCCGGCGCAGCTCGCGATGAGCATCGGCCTGCTGCCGTTGACGGTCTGGTTCTTTGGCCAGAGTTCGCTGGTCGGTCCGCTGGCCAATCTCGTCGCGGTACCCTGGATCAGCTTCGTCGTCGTCCCGCTGACCGTGGCCGGCGCGTTGCTGATCGTGCCGCTGCCGTGGCTCGGCGGGGCTTTCCTGCAGTTGGCCGCCTGGGCGCTGCAGCCGCAATGGCGGTTATTGCAGTGGCAGGCGCAGTGGCCGCTGGCGCAATGGCATTTCGGCGAGGCTTCCTTGCCGGCGCTGCTGCTCGCCGGGCTGGGTGTTTTGTGGCTGCTGCTGCCGCGCGGCCAGCCCCTGCGCGTGCTGGGTCTGGTGCTGTTGCTACCGCTACTGTGGCCTCCCGCGTCGCGACCGCGCGCGGGCGATTTCGACGTGAGCATCATCGATGTCGGCCAGGGCCTGTCGGTGCTGGTTCGCACCGCCGGCCATGCGCTGCTCTACGACACTGGCGCGCGCTATCCCTCGGGATTCGATCTTGGCGAGGCCGTGGTCGTGCCGACGCTCCATGCGCTCGGCGTGCAGCGGCTCGACGGCCTCGTGATCAGCCATGCGGACATCGACCACGCCGGCGGCGCGGCCGCGGTGCTGCGCAGCCAGCGCCCGCGTGAACTG
>JAAFHE010000088.1 GCA_013298265.1 Lysobacterales bacterium
TCAGGTTGGTCGCCGAGCCGGCAAAGCCACCTCTTCAAGGGGCGGGCTTTCCTTCAGGTCTTTGCGAGCTGACTCGAGATTTGCTGAATATTCCTACAAAAACAGGGCCGGAAATCCGGCCCTGTTGTGTTGCGCGTTTTGCCTACTGATCAGTTGCGCGCCGGAGTGTTCTCGGCGAAATACTCGTGGCTGTCGGCATTGTCCACGGCACGCGCCGGATTGCTGATGGCAAGGCTGTGCGCACCGCTCTGGCCGTAGGCCCAGTCGTCGGTGCCGCCCAAGACAGTGAAGTGGCTGAGCTCGTGCACGATGGTGCCGGCCTTCGAATCAGTGCCGGTATTCGGTGCCGACCAGAACGAATTGCACAAATAGATCTTGTACGGCTGGTCCGGATACACGTAGGCGTAGTAGCTGTCGGTGCAGCTGCAGTCGAACGTGAACGGCTGCGACGACAGGGCGCTGTAGATGCTGTTGAAGTGAGTGCGCACTGTCGAATAGCGCGAGCTGTTGTAGGTGCCGAACCACCAGGTGTAGCGACTGCCCTGCGTGCCGGCGGTCAGATAGTTCTTCGAATTGCTCGCGTAGCTGGTCGCCGAATTGCGCGCTGCCGTAATCTGGTCCTTGCGCGTCGTGCTGCAGCCGATGTAGCTGTTGGTCGCCGCGAGAATGCCGACGCTGGCTTTGTTCACTTCGTCTAGCGCATCGGGCGCGGCGTCGGCGAATACGCTGACGCTGTCGCCGCCGCTGCGATCGAACTCGATCACGCCGGACTTCACGCCACCGCGCGCGGCTTCGGATGCGGCACGGACGACCTGGTCCGCATCACGCTGATAGCGCACCGTGTACTGGCCGCCCTTGCGCATGTCGTAGTACGCGCTGAGGTCGACCTCGACGCTGATGCTCTGGCCCGGCGCGAGATCGATGTAATCCTTGTCGGTCGGCGCGGGACGCTTGACCAGACGGCCGGTATAGGCGACGGGCTGGCCGTTCTGCGTGACGGAAAACATATCGTTGTCGACGCCGTCGACAGGCGTCTGCCAGCGCAGTACCTGCACCGGCGCGGCGGTGGTATTGCTCAGGCTATAGACGATCTTGCCGCTGCCGAAGTCCTTTTGCCCGGCCTGACCGAGCCGAAGCTCCAGTCCGGCCGCAGTGGCCGCCGACATTCCTCCCATCCCCAACACAAGCACGGCAAAACCAGCATACAGTTTCTGCATGACGTGTTCCTCAGTGTGATGTAGGCACTGCCCCCCAGCAGTGAGCGCCGCAGACGCGGCACCGTCGCGCAGCGTATGCGCTTGTTGCGCGATCAGCAATGCCCAACTGCATTGCGTCGCAACATGACCAACGCTTGCGGCTAAATGATACAAATTGACTTTCAGTCAACCCGACAGCGTGCTAACAATGATCCAGTCCGCCCTGTCGTGCGCAGGACGGATACGCTCAGGCCGGCGACGGGGACGATGCTCCGGACCTGAGAACCAAACGGTATCGTCCTGACGATGGGGAGAGGCAGGTATGAGCATGGGCAAGCGTCTCGGCGCAGAGTTTCTGGGTACGTTCTGGCTGGTTCTCGGTGGTTGCGGGAGTGCCGTGCTGGCGGCGGCGTTTCCGTCGCTGGGCATCGGTTTCGCCGGTGTGTCGCTCGCGTTCGGCCTGACCGTGCTGACGATGGCGTATGCGGTCGGCCATGTCTCGGGCGGGCATTTCAATCCGGCGGTGTCGCTGGGTCTCGTCGTCGGCGGGCGCTTCGCGGCCAAGGACCTGCCGGGCTATGTCATCGCACAGGTGCTCGGCGGCATCGCGGCCGGCGGCGTTCTTTATCTGATCGCGACAGGCAAGGCCGGCTTCGAAATCGGCGGCTTCGCATCAAACGGCTATGCCGAGCATTCACCCGGCGGCTATTCGCTGCAGGCGGCACTGATCTGCGAAGTCGTGCTGACCGCGTTCTTCCTGATCGTCATCCTGGGCAGCACCGACGGCCGCGCTCCGGCCGGTTTCGCGCCGATCGCGATCGGCCTGTGCCTGACCCTGATCCATCTGATCAGCATCCCCGTGACCAATACCTCGGTGAACCCGGCGCGCAGCACCGGCGTCGCCGTCTTCGCCGGCGGCTGGGCGGTGGAGCAGCTGTGGCTGTTCTGGCTCGCACCGCTGGTCGGCGCGGCGATCGGCGGGGTTATCTACAAGTTCGTACTGGCGAAGGACTGAGGGCGAGCAACGCGGGGAGAGAAGTGAGGAAACAGTGGATGCGGAGGGAGAACGCGCCTACACCACGACGGAATACGGATTTCCGCCACCATTGAAAATAGTTTTCAAATAAAAAAGGCGGCATTGGCCGCCTTTTTTATTTTCATCAAAGCGCGACGAACGCGCCGCGACTTACTTCGTCGCGAACAAGTGCTCCACACCGGCGCGCTCTTCACGCAGCTCCTTCTCGGTCGCATCCATACGCGCACGCGAGAAGTCGTTGATGGCCAGGCCCTGCACGATGGCGAACTTGCCATCCTTGCAGGTACAGGGATAGCCGTAGATCACGCCGGGCTCGATGCCGTAGCTGCCGTCGGACGGAATGCCCATCGAGACCCAGTCGCCGTCGGCCGTGCCCAGCGCCCAGTTGCGCATGTGGTCGATTGCGGCGGATGCGGCGGATGCGGCCGACGATGCGCCGCGCGCTTTGATGATGGCCGCACCGCGCTGCTGCACCGTCGGGATGAAGGTGCCTTCGTACCAGGCCTGGTCGATCTGCTCCAGCGCCGGCTTGCCCTTGACCGAGGCGTGATGCACGTCGGGGTACTGGGTCGAGCTGTGATTGCCCCAGATGGTGACGTTGGTGATGTCGGTGTTGAGCGCGCCGGTCTTTTCGGCGAGCTGGCTGATGGCGCGGTTGTGATCCAGGCGCACCATTGCGGTGAAGCAGTTCGGATCGAGGTCCGGCGCGTTGGACTGCGCGATCAGCGCATTAGTGTTGGCCGGATTGCCGACGACGAGGACCTTGACGTCACGCTTGGCGTGGTCGTTGATGGCCTTGCCCTGCGGGGCGAAGATCGCGCCGTTGGCTTCGAGCAGATCCTTGCGCTCCATGCCCGGCCCGCGCGGGCGCGCGCCGACGAGCAGGGCATAGTCGACGTCCTTGAACGCGACGTTGACGTCGTCGGTCGCGACCACGCCGTGCAGCGTCGGGAACGCGCAGTCGTTGAGTTCCATCACTACACCCTGCAACGCGGGCAACGCCGGCGTGATTTCGAGCAGGTGCAGGATGACCGGCTGGTCCGGACCGAGCATGTCGCCGGCAGCGATACGGAACAGCAGCGCGTAACCGATCTGGCCGGCAGCACCGGTAACGGCGACTCGAACGGGGGCTTTCATGGATAACTCCTGGCTCTGTGGCGGGCCGTGCCCGCCGGTCACGGGGAAGCGGGCTACGCCCGCTTCCGACAATGGGTTATTTCAGCTGCACGACGTGGCCGCGCTCGGATAGCAGTTCGCCGAGGCGCACCGTGTTGTAGCCATGCACGACCTCCTGGCCGATCACCGTGACCGGCACGCCGCGGCCGCCCAGCGCCGCGAAGGCATCCTGCCCCGCACCGCCGTCTTCGACATCGAGTTCGGTATACGGAACCTGGGCCGCTTCCAGCCCGGCCTTCAGGCGCTGGCAGTACCCGCACCACTCCGCACCAAGCATCACGATGCCGTTCTGCCCGGTGTGCTGGCGCGGATCGGCACGGGCGATTTCACGATTCTTCTGCCAGACCAGCCCGCCCAGTAGCACGGCAGCGGAGATCGCTAGCAGCTTGAGCGGGCTGAGGTTCATGCGCTCAACTCAATTCGGCGAAGAACTCGGCGAAGCGCTTGAGACCGTCAGCCAGTTGCGGCGTCGGGCAGGTATACGAGATGCGCAGACCCTTGGGTTCGCCAAAGGCAGAACCGGGCACGCAGGCCACGCCCTTGCTTTCCAGCAGGGCATTGCAGAAATCCACGTCCGTTTCGATCTTCGTGCCGTTGTGGCTCTTGCCGAACGCGCAGGAAATATCCGGGAACACATAGAACGCACCCTGCGGCCGCGGGCATTTCACGCCGGGGATCGCATCGAGCATGGCCAGCACCTGGTCGCGCTTGGCCTGGAATTCCACGTTCTTCTGCGTGGGCACGTCCTGCGGGCCGGTCAGTGCGGCTACTGCCGCGGCGGTGACCATCTCGGGGATGTTGGTGATGTGGTTGGAGTTCATCGTGACCATCGCCTGAGCAACGATCTCAGGGCCGGCGATGAAGCCAACGCGCCAGCCCGGCATGCCATAGGTCTTGGAGATGGAGTCCACATGGATTACGCGGTCGCGCAGTTCCGGACGCGCGCTGACGAAGTTGTGATAGCCGATGCCGTCGAACACCATGCGGTTGTAGATATCGTCGCAGATGATCCAGACGTCCGGATGCTTGACCAGCACATCGGCCAGCGCGGCGATTTCATCCTTGGTATAGACCATCCCCGTGGGGTTGGACGGGTTGTTGAACAGGAAAACGTTCGTGCCGGGCAGCGCTGCGTCGAGCTGCGCCGGCGTCATCTTGTAGTTCTGCTCGGCAGGACACGGCAGCAGCTTCTTTTCCGCGCCAACGATGTCGGCGATGTCGACGTAAGTCGTCCAGTACGGCACCGCGAAAGCGATGGTGTCACCGGGATTCAGCAGTGCTTCGGCGAGGTTGTACAGCACATGCTTGGCGCCGATGCCGGTCGCCACGTTCTTGCGCGTATAGCCGGTAAGGCCGGCTTCCTCGAGATGGTGCAGGTACGCGTCGAGCAGCGCATCGGAACCGCGGTTGGAGCCGTACTGTCCCGAATCCTTGGCAAGCGCCTCGCGCACGGCGGCGTAAACATGCTCGCCCGGCAGAAAATTCGGCACTCCGATGGAAAAGCTGACGATATCGCGGCCAGCGGCCTTGAGCTGCTTGGCCTTCTCGGCGACGGCCATGATGGCACTGGGCTTGGCGCGCCCCATGCGCTCGGCTAACTTGAGCATGCTTTTTCTCGCGGGAAACCAGAGGGGAAATCAAGGGAAAAATCGGCGCGAAATGCTAGCACAGCGCGCCTCGGCATCCTGTCCGACTTTTGGCCATAAGCGCGGCACGATACAGTGCGCGGGCGTCAAACCCTGACCACGGAGGAAGTGCACATGATTTACTGGATTGGGATGTTCATCGCCGGCTTGATCATCGGCCTGATCGCCAAGCTGCTGATGCCGGGCAAGGATCCGGGCGGATTTTTCGTGACTGGCCTGATCGGCATCGCTGGCATGTTCGTCGGCGGATTCCTCAGTAGCATGATCTTCGGCACACCGCAGACCGGCTTCCAGCCATCGGGCTACATCGGCGGCATCATCGGCTCGCTCATCCTGCTGTTCGTTTACCGCATGGCGACCAAGTCACGCGCGCCGTAAGTACGCTGCGGCTGGGGTTGCCTGCCGACAGAAGCGACGGCGGGGCCGCAATGGCCCCGCCGTTTTTTGCTTACTTGGCCTTGAAGCCTGCGGCATCGAGCTTCGCATTCCAGTCATCGACACGCGTCTTCTGCGACGCGAGCAGCGCGGTGGTGTCGCCGACGATACGGATGGAGCCGATCTTGTCACCGCCGCGTACGGCGTCGACGAGTTTCTGGTCGTCGGCATCGATGACTTCACCGAACACGGTGTGCTTGCCGTCGAGCCAGTTGGTCGGCACATGCGTAATGAAGAACTGGCTGCCGTTGGTACCGGGGCCGGCATTGGCCATCGACAGGATGCCGGGCTTGTTGTGCTTGAGGTCCGGACGGCATTCGTCCTCGAACTTGTAGCCCGGGCCGCCCGTGCCGCTGCCGTGCGGGCAACCGCCCTGGATCATGAAGTCCGGGATCACGCGGTGGAAGCTCAGTTCGTCGTAGTAGCCGCGCTGCGCCAGGTTCACGAAATTCGCGACGGTCAGCGGCGCCTTGTCGGCGTGCAGGCGCAGCTTGATGGTGCCGCGGCCGGTGGCGATGTGGGCGATCAGTTCGTTGCTCATGCGGTACTCCTCAAAGTGGGTCGCGAATGATAGCCCGGCCCCAGCGCCGCGTTCCGCAAGCACGTTGAAGAATTCCGGCGTCTATCGCCGCAGTGCTGCGTTGCTGGCAGCACGACTCCTCGCAGTGCCTTGTCTTGCAACGAAATCCATCCGGAACTGCGTTTTCAGCGCAGCTACGGAACGCAACGCTACTGGACAGAATTGCCGGGCGGAGACAGCGGACCCGTCGGTTACCATGACGGTCCGGCCGCGCCCGACCGCTGCGGCCGCCTCCCCGTTTGCCAAGGATGAAACCCATGTCCGTGATCCGACACTCACTGCTCGTGGCCACGATCGTTGCCGCGCTCGCCCTTACTGCCTGCACCAAGGAGCCGGCGACACCGACGGCGCTGAAGCTCGACGGCGCAGCCGCGCAACGTGCCGCCACCGCGATCGCAGGCCCGGCCTGGCTGCGCGAACGCCTGCCCGAACACACCGTGGCCTATGTGCGCATTCCGTCGCCCTGGGGTCTCGCCGCCGCCCCGAATGGCCGCGCGCTGGACGCGGCGCTTGCCAGCGAAGCGCATACCCGATTCATCGCCGAACTGCGCGCCGGCATTGCGAAGGATCCGCTACTGGTGCAGGCCGGCGCGGCGCCGGCGCTGGCGCTGCTGCTGGACGATCTGACCGGCCCGGTCGAGATCGCTGTCGTCGACGGTAGCGACATCGCCAACCCGGCCAGCAACGTGCTGCTGTCCATACCGTTGAAGTTCGCCGACGTGGCTGCGCTCAACGCGCGCTTGGCCGAACTCAAGGCGCCGCTGCTGCCGCAGCCGCTCGCAGCCGACGGCAAGGGCACGTTGAGCGGCAACGGTTTCGTACGATTCGACGCTGCCTCGCAGCGCCTGTATTGCCTGTTCGGCATGGCAGCCTCGGCGCCGGCGCTGGATCTGATGATCCAGCAGACCGCGCAGACCCGCACCCATCCCATGCACGCCGTCGAGAAGGACATCGACAGCTCGGGCCAGGGACTCTTCTACTGGATGAGCCTCAAGGGCGTCACCGGCATGGCCTCGGCGCAGATCGCAGCGGCCAAGCCGGGCACGGCCCTGCGCGACCTTCTTGACAAGGGGCAGAGCATCGCCGGCGGCTGGGGCACGGTCGGCGCGCGCGGCAAACTGCAGGTCCAGTTCGTGGCACCGGAGGCGCGCCTGCTTTCCTATTTCGCGCCGACGGACTTCAAGGCCGCAGTGAAAACCGCCGGCCGGCCGGACTGGGCACTGACGATGGCGCTGCCGACGGCAGCGCAGATCGCGACGATCGAGTCGAATCTCGATGCGGATTTCGGCCCCGGCACCCGCGAGATTTACGCCAAGGGCAAGGAAAAGATGCAGACCGAGCTTGGTGTCGACCTCGTCGAACTACTTGGCATGCTAGGCGGCAGCGTGGTCGCGTTCGAGGACGAGGCCGGCCTGTATTCGGCCATCCACATGCCGGATCGCACGGCGTTCTACGCCAAGCTCGACGTCCTGCTGGCCAAGCTCAAAGGCACGCGCGAGACCGTCACGTCGGGCAAGGCGACGGTGAACCACCTGTACCTGCCCGGCTTCAATCTGACCAAGCCGAAACAGGACGGTGAGGAGAAAACCGCCGTCGACGCCTGGCTGCAGCTATATGCGCGCGTCGGCAGCCACATGTACTGGGTCGAGGAAGGCGACTACCTCGTGTTTGCCGAAGTGCCGCAGGCGTTGGCGGACCGGGCCGACGCGAAACTCGACGGCCAGCTCGACGCATGGCTGCGACAGAACCAGTCCTACGATCCGAACGCGACCGTGCTCGGCATCACCGGCAAGACCCGCCACGCCCAGCGCAAGGTTTACTACGCCTACCTCGGTGCGTTGCAGGCCACGGCCGACGCGCTGGGGCAGAAGGCCACTATCTCCGCCTTGCCGCATGCGGCTGGACTGAAGCTGCCGGTGGAAGGCGCGACCGGGCTAACGCTCGACGCGACGAAGGACCGTGTCGGCATCAGCCTGACCTATGAGCAGAATCCGGCCGAGGTGCTGTTTGGCAGCGGCGGCCTCGCGGCGGTGGCGACCGCCGGCATCGTTGCGGCAGTCGCACTTCCGGCCTATCAGGACTACGTCGCCCGCTCGCAGGCCACCCAGGTGCTCAGCGACGCGGCGCAGATCAAGACGGCGGTCGCCGAGTACTATCTGGCCAGCAGCGACGTACCGGCCGGCGACGACGATCTGGATCTGGCCGAGTTCGGCCCCTCGTTGAAGTTCCTCAGCGGACACTATGTAGACAATGGTGCCGTCGTGCTGCAGTTCGGCGACGAGGTCGCCACGTCGCTGGCCGGCACCACGTTGGTGCTCAAGCCGTACGAACTCGATGGCAATGTCGTCTGGCAATGCGGCGACGGGGTTGTCGACCCGCAGGCAAGGCTCCTGAGCAATACCGCCGAAACGACGAGCGCGCCGGCCAAATTGTTGCCAGGCGACTGCCGGCCATAGCGGCAAGCTGGCCGTCCAGGCACTGCCGCTGGCCCGTCCTGCGGCGGCAGCTCCTGGCACACACCGGGGCCCGGGCATCCGTCTCTGCCCCGGCTTGTCAGGTCCGGGTCGCGGACGGCCCCGACGGCCACTTCGCGCGTCGTCTGCTGCGACGCCGCAGAAATCGTCGCATTACAGGGTATAATCCGGCCTCTCTTTCCAAGCCAGAGTCCCTCCGGTCACCGGCGGGCGCATCGCCATGTCCATTGAAAAGCTGCGCAATATCGCCATCGTCGCCCATGTCGACCATGGCAAGACCACCCTCGTCGATCAGTTGCTCAAACAGTCCGACACCCTGGGCGAGCGTGCCGTGCTGGCCGACCGCGCCATGGATAGCAACGATCTTGAGAAAGAACGCGGAATCACGATTCTCGCGAAGAACACCGCAATCCGCTGGAAGGACTACCGCATCAACATCGTCGACACGCCAGGACATGCGGACTTCGGCGGCGAAGTCGAGCGCGTGCTGTCGATGGTCGATTCGGTGCTGGTGCTTGTCGACGCGTTCGACGGTCCCATGCCGCAGACCCGCTTCGTCACACAGAAAGCGTTCCAGATGGGTTTCAAACCCATTGTCGTGATCAACAAGGTGGACCGCCCCGGCGCGCGTCCCGACTACGTGCTCAATGCCACCTTCGACCTGTTCGACCGCCTCGGTGCTACCGACGAACAGCTCGATTTCCCGGTTGTCTATGCCTCCGGCCTGCAGGGCTATGCCGGACTGGACGACTCGGTGCGCGAAGGCAATATGGACCCGCTGTTCCAGGCCATCCTCGACAAGGTGCCGGTGCCGCAGGTCGATCCGGACGGCCCGTTCCAGATGCGCATCAGCCAGCTCGACTACAACTCCTATGTCGGCGTCATCGGCATCGGCCGCATCCAGCGCGGCAAGGTGAGGACCAACCAGAACGTGGTCATCATCGATCGCGAAGGCAAGAAGAAGCAGGGCCGCGTGCTGCAGGTGCTGGGGTTCATGGGCCTGGAGCGTCATGAAGTGGCTGAAGCCGAAGCCGGCGACATCGTCGCGATCAGCGGCATCGAAGGACTGGGCATCTCCGACACCGTGTGCTCGCCCGACGGCGCCGAAGCGCTGCCCGCGCTGACCGTCGACGAGCCCACGATCAGCATGACCTTTCAGGTGAACAACTCGCCATTCGCCGGCAAGAAGGAACACTCTGGCGGCAAGTTCCTGACCTCGCGCCAGCTGCGCGACCGCCTGAGCCGCGAACTGCTGCACAACGTT
>JAAFHE010000009.1 GCA_013298265.1 Lysobacterales bacterium
CTTGATCTCGCGGCCGAGCAGATCGAACCAGGTCACCGTGGTCGGACTGCCGTTCTGCACCGTTGTCACGCGGTAGGCCGCGTACTGTTCGGCCACCTGGCCGTTGCTCTTGATGCCACCGCCGCCGACACCCGGGCACAGGCTGCCGATGCAGCGATTCCAGGCCGTGTGCACGGGCTGCGCGAGCAGCGTTTCGCTGCCGCCGCTGACCTTGTAGGTCTCGGTGCGGATCGCTCGCCCGAACGCGTCGTAGAAGCTGCGTGCGCGCACATCGGTCGGCAACGTCATTTCGCGCACCTGACCGTCGCGGGTGCGATGCACGAAGTCCGTCTCCAGGCCCGCTGCATCAATGGTCTTTTCGGGGAAATACCCGTCCGCACTGTAGATCGTCTGCGTCGTGCGCGTCACGTTGCTGCCGATCACGCTGTCGTCGAACGTGTCGGACACCGCCGAGGGCATGCCGTGATTGGCTGCCCCGTCCGGATAGGTGAACACCTTGTGCGTGCGCAGCGCCGAATCCGCGTTCTCGACGGTGACGGTCGCCGGTGTCCGATCAGCCGGATTCCAGGTGTAGTCGGTGTGCTGCGTCTGGGTCGGCAGCGTGATGTCGGCGGGCAGCGGATGTCCTGCCGCGTACTGCACCGGCAGGATGGTGTCGTCAGTCGCCGTGAGCTGACCCGGCCACCACAGCAGGGTGTTCGTCGTGTTCGTGTACGCCGCTGTACGCTGCGTCGTCTTGCTCGTGACGAAGGCGATCGAACCCGACGTTTCGGCAAAATCCTTGGCTTCGGTTTGCGTGGTCAGCAGGTTGCCGTAGGGGTCCCAGCCTGCGCTCGCCGGGCTCGAGGGGTTGTAGTTGCGCACCGTGACTTCCGCGACCTTCTGGCGCGTGCCGGATTCGGCCTGACCGGGGTCATAGCTCGTCGTGACCTGCTTGTTGAGGAACGGGTAGTCGAAGCTCGTCACCGACGGCGCGCCACTCGTCGTGCACGTCGTGGGCGCGCTGCGGTGGCAGCCCCACTCGTAGCTCACATCGGTGATGGGGCGTACCCAGTCGATGACCTCCGTGCCCTTCACGATGGGTGACAGCGGCACGCCGCTGCGCGTGAACTCGATGCGGCCGGTCAGCGGGAACTTCTGATGGAACAGCGTCAGTTCGCGGATCGCACGCGGTATGTCGCCACTCAGCGGAACCTGCTCGCGGAAGATGCCGCGGAAACCCTGAAAACCGCGCCCCAGCCGGTTGTACATCGCTTCGCTGTAGCCGTAGCGCCAGCTACGGAAACCAGACAGCTCGCCCGTGCCGGTACTGCTCGTCATGCTCTCTACGACCGGCATGGTCGACTGGAAGTAGAAGTGGTTGCTGTCGACATAGCCGCTGCCGGGCAATGTATACAACGGCAACTGGCCCTGCGTACGTTGGCCTTTGCTCGACAGCGGGTAGTACGTCCACACAGCACTGTCGCCGAAGCCGTTCGTGATCTCTCGCACCAGGCCCGGCAGCGAAGGCGCACTGGTGGAGGACTCAAGAGTGCCTACATTCTCGTTGACGAAGCTGCGCAGGCCGCTGTTGAGATCCACGACATTTGTCATCACCGGCGCGGCATTGGGCGTCGGGCCGGTCGCGAATTTGTCGGGGCCGGTGGTGCCGTCGCCCACATAGCGGCAATACGCCGCGTTGATGCCCTGGTTGTAGCAGCCGGCGCGTGTGATGAGGTCCGCCAGGCCATCGCCATAAAGATCTTCGGCACCGGTGATGCTGACCGCGCCACCCAGCGTCAACGCGACGCGGTGCGCGGCTCGGTTGCTGCCGGCCGAGGCATCGAGACTGAAGCTCTGCGCCTCGTAACCCTCAGCCGTCGCGACAAAGCGCAGGCCCGCCATGTTGTACAGCGACAGATCGCTGGCGCTGAAGATGGCTTTGTGTGTACGCACGCTGTAGAGGTTGTCGGTGGTGATTGCCGGAGTGAACGGCAGTGCCGGCATGCCCCCTACAGACGGCAGTTGATAAGGCGAAGTGGTACCGGCAATGTCGGCGGCCGGATCGTTGGCGCACATCCACACCGTGTTCTCGCAGATCTCCAGGGCGGCTTCGCCACTCGTGCCGCCGGGCCAGTCGTACTTGCCACAGTTGTCGTCACCGTTGGGCGTCTGGTAGGTCACGTCGACCGCAGTGCACTGGCGTGCAGCCAGACTCACCGGGTACAGCAAGTCCGGCTTGCCGTCGCTATCGACATCCGCGCTCGGCAGCTCGCCCGCATAACGCAGCCGGTTCTCTTCCATGCCCGTGGTCATTAGCAGCGCGTCGGTATTGCCGGTGATCCCCACGGACTTCCTGAACCCGCGGCCATTGGCAATATGCACATGCCAGCTACCACGGCCGCAGCTATGGCCTTGGTTCGAGCAACTGCCGCGCAGCGCATAAAGCACATCGCTCAGACCGTCGCCGTTGACATCGTGCCAGCGCATGACCGCGCCGGCCGTGCGATAGTCCGTGTCGGTCGTCGGCAGGTTCAACGCGCCCGGCGTGCAGGCGTACCACTGCGTGGCCGCCGTGGTCGCGATACAGCCAGCCGGCAGGCTCAGCCCCGGCATGCCCGAAAGCAGCACTGTTGTGATCGCGTTGACCGGGCCGTCGGTCTGGGGTGTCTGGGTGTTGATGGCGAGATCGGTACGGCCATCGCCATTGAGATCACCGACTGCGGACAGGCCGCCCTCGACCGTCGGATGCGTCCAGCCGTATACCTGCACACCGGCAGCGAAGGTCACGCTTGCGGGCGAGGTGGTCGTGTTGCGGTAGTAGCAAAGGATCTGGTCATAGCTGGGCGGCGCGCGAGGACTCCGAGTCTCTTCTTCGATCGCCAGACTGGAGCAGCTACCGCCATGTCGACGCAGCAGCAGATCGGCGTAGCCGTCGCCGTCCAGGTCGTCCGTGCTGACGAGCTGCTGGCCCGGCGCGACGCCGTTGAAGGTTACGCTGGTGAATGTCGCAGCAGGCGTTGCACCGAAGTTGGCGGCACGCGCCAGGTTCCAGCGATGCAGCTTCAGATAGTTGCCTGCATCCGCTGCGAGCAGATCGCTGCGACCGTCACCGTCGAAGTCGGTCTGCATGCCCTGCGTGAAGTACAGCATCGAACCGGCAATGCCCGTGATATCGAGCACGCCCTGCACCGCACGGTCGGCGTTCTGTTTGACGAGCCAGGTATGCATGATCTGGTCCGACTGGTTCTGGCGCACCAGCACTTCGCGCACGCCGTCGCCGTCCAGATCACCGATCGTCTGCACCGTGCGGTCAACGAACGTGCCATCGGTCAGCGCGGCCGGTGCGGGCAGGCTCGCTACCGTCAGCGGCCGCAGCACGTGATCCGGCGGCATGTCGTTCCATGACACCACCGTCTCCGGCAGACAGACTTCCGCACCGCCGTTGTCCTCGCCGCCGCTGGCGCATTGCCTGATCGATCGCAGCGCGCTGCGGCCACTGTGCAAGTTGCCTTGCTGGCCGCTGAGCGGGTCGGTGTAGGTCAGCCTATAGGAGCTGATGCTCGTATTCCCTACCGAGGTCGTGATGCGCTGCAGGCGCTGCGTGCGCTCGGTCTGGCCACCGGCGATGAAGGAACGGCTGCGGTCCGCCAACGGGCGTGCTTCGTAGATGAAGAGTACCTGGCGGTCCCCCTCGACGCCTTCCTTGCCGGTATAGCGGATATAGAACGGCAGCGTCTCGCCCTTGCCGTAGGGCTGATAGGTGTAGCTGATCGAGTTACCCGACGCATCCTGGCTGCGCTCGATCTGCCAGCTCAGAGGCACTCCACCGACGCCGTCGGGGACTTGGCGCGAACTGCCACCGCTGCACGCACCGCTATCGGACACACCGCCGTAGTAACTCACCTCGCCAGATTTGTGCTGAACCTTGAAGCAGCTCGCGCTGCTCGCCAGGTCGCCGCCGTACTGCGTCACGCGCGCAAAATTGTTGATCTCGGTGCGGTAGTACGCACCGCTGACACCGTACGCTGCGCCCGGTGTGGCCACGCCGTTGACGTCAGTGCGCACGAGCCGTTCGCCGTCCAGGCACAGCGCGTCGTTGTTGCTCAGGGTCACGGCGGCGGCTACGCCATCCTGCGCTGTCGTCTTCGGACAGCGGTGGATCGAACTCAGGCCCGACAACGACCAACCCAGACCGGCGATGCCGTTGCCACTGCGGCTGCTGTAGCTCAGCGCCAGCTCCGGCTGCACGCCGTTGCGACCTGGCGGCAGCGTAATCGGAATCGAGTACATCGCCGCGCCACCATCCGTCTTCGCTTCGCCGGCAATCGCACCCGTAGCCGGATCATGTGGCGCCAGATCGCAGCCGTTGTTGCCCTGCGGTGTGCACGCGATGTTCTGCACGGTCGCATCGGCGATCACGCCGTCCAGCAGCACACGCACTTCCGGCGTGCGCAGCTTCGTGGTTACGCCCGTGCCGTTGTAGCGGTAGGTGATCTCGTATTGCACACGCGCACCGACGGGCAGCGTGTCGGGTATCACCGAACTCAGCCCGCTGGCGACCTGCACCGAACTGAGCCCGCCATTGTTCAGATCGAACCGGCGTATGGTCGCGGCCGGATCGTTCGTGCTCCAGCTAACCTGGAATGTGCAGGTGTGGCTCGGACCCGGTACGCGGCAGACCGACTTGTCCACAATCACGTGATTGGCGTCAAAGCGCATGACCGGCACTTCCTGCGGCAAGACGGGCGTGTTGCCCGGTGGCGGCCAGTCGACCGCAGCGCCGCCGGTCACACCTGTGCTTACCTGCGCGGTCAGTCGCATGCGGCCGTTGGCGGCGTTATCGAGACGGCGCGCGAACTGGCCGTAGGTTTCCTCCCCGAGCGTGCTGTCGTGGTCACCGTCAAGACCACAGGCCGTGCTTGCATTGGTGCAATCCGTGACCGCTGGATGAAAGACGCCGCCAACCGGATTCGGCACGGGTGTGTAGCGGAAATAGCGCAGCGCGCCCGTGCCCAGCAGCGTCAGCGTGTCATCCGGCGGCGGGTTGGTGCCCCAGGGGTCTTTCGACTGCAGCCATACCGGCCGGCCGCTGGTATCGAAGATCGCTGCGGCAGCAGTCTCGATGTACTGACCCGTGGCTGGATCGATGTCGATCAACAGATCCACACCCCAGCCCACCAGCGGGTCGTTGACAAGGCCCTGGTAGAACCAGTTCGACGAGAACGCCTGGTTGATCACCCCTTCCAGACCGCGCAGTTGGCGTTGCTCGCGGAAGGTGTCGAACAGGCACTCCTCGTACGTCGCTCCACCCACCGGCGCAACCGAAGACGCCTGGTCCCAGCGCCAGCGCACCGCCGCGCGTGTCGTCGTCTGGTTCGGGAACGTGACCGATACCGATCCCACCGGTGTGAACGTGCGCCCCTGGTAGCTGAAGTTCCAGTTGGCTACGTACAGGTTCGACTGCCAGGTGCGCTCACCCGTCACCGCGTTGAACTCCAGTTCCTTGTTCTCACCGTGCAGCCACACGGGCCGTCCCGCCGGATCGAACGTGAACCAGGTCAGGTACATCGACTGCTGGCCTTCGCCGTAGAAGAAGTCCCAGCCGATGCCATTGCGTTTCGGGTTCCACCAGCGACCTGGGAACATGTGTACATTGCCCGGCTCGGTGGACGCCGTCGGCGAAGTGCACACCGATGCCGGCGGCGGCGCCAGCAGGGGCGGCGGGGTCTGTGCCCACGCTCCTCCAGCCAGCACCATCAGCGCGAGGCTGCCCAGAAGGGTTCTGCTACTGCTCATGTCCTGTCCTCTTCCCTGAATTTGCTGGTTCCGCCTGTCGCGCAGGCAGCCGTATACAAGCCCCGTAGGGGCTGCGAAAGTAAAAATGGATGGCGTCGCTGACTCGCCCAACGCCGAGGCCATGCTCGCTTATCCCTGTCTCAGCACATGAAACCTGTTCCCTCAGTTGCGCTGCCCGCATCTCATCCGACGGCTCTGGCTGTGCCCCATGGCCACAGACCCCGTCGACTGACCGGAACGGTCTATCGCTGCCGGACACGCGCCTGGCAGGAGGCGACAACCATCGAGTATTACACATAGCGAAATATCACAGAAAGAGCATTAACAAGAATTGCAATGGCAGCATCGTCAGCGATGCGCCGGCATAGCGCTGGTCCGACCCTGCGCATGCGTCGCGGACCGCAGTGATTCGCGCGGCGACTCTGGGCGGCGCGCAAGCCCTATGCGCCGACGACCGCATCGGGTCGCTCGAACCCGACAAGATCGCCGACATGCCCGTGATCTAGCCCGCTCGGCAACCTCAAACTGCTCTACGGCAACGGCCAGATCCGCCTCGGCGCGTCAGGCAATTGCCTGACGCCCTCGCTGCCTACCGCCACGCTCATCGCCGGCGTGCTGGGATTTCGTCGTGCGCGTGCGCTACGCCACGTTTGGCAATCCCAAGGATCCGATCGGCGTCGAGCTGCAGCGCCATTCGACACTCGAACAAACAGCGGCGCGGCGGGACGACTGATGGCTCGCCGCGTCTCGGGTCGATGCCGGATAGATTCAAGCGCGGGGCGGGCGTGGGCCTCGGCTGACGCGCAAGCACTCAGGACGCGACGGCGCGACGCCATACGCGGCAGCGGTTGTTCGCCGGCAGCGCGTGATCGGCGGCGAGCTCGAAGCCATGCGACGCGGCCAGCGCATCGACCTCGGCGACATCGCGGATACCGCGGTGCGGCACCGCGGCGCGCAGCGACTGATCGAACGCGGCGTTGCTCGCGCTGGTGAAGCGTCCGTCGATGTTGAACGGTCCGTAGATAGCGAGCGTGCCGCCCGGCCGCAGCACCTGCGCGATGCCGGCGAACATCTGCCGCACCTCGGACCAGCTCATGATATGCAGCGTGTTCGCGCTGAAGACCGCGTCGAAGGTCTGCGCCGGCGGCCATGCTCCGGTGGCGACATCGAGTTCCAGCGGCGACGGCGTGTTCGGCAACGCCGCTTCATCCAGCCATGCGCGAATGCCGGGAAGGTTTTCCGGGCGATCGGAGCTTTGCCAGCGCAGCGCAGGCAGCGCTGCGGCGAAATGCACCGCGTGCTGGCCTGTACCGCTGCCGATCTCCAGCACGTCGCTGCAACCGGCGAAGACGTCGCGCAGCACGGCGAGGATCGGCTCGCGATTGCGTTCGCTGGCGGCGGAATAGGGCTTGTCGAGGTTCATGTCTCACCCGCTCCTGTCTCGTTGTCGTCGCTACTCGGCTCGCGCCGTTGGCTGCCGCCGTATGCCGTCTCAACGCCGCGCGTCGGCCGCGCCTGTTTCGCGCTGCGCTGCCGCGCGCTTGAGCACCGCCACCGGCTCGGCCCAGGCGCTGGCCGGACGCCGCTTGGTCGTCGTCAGTACCAGGTCGGTCGGATGGAATACGTTGAGGTTGTGGGTGATCGGCGTGGTCAGGATGTATTGCGCTTCGGTCGCGCGCAGGAAACTTCCCACTTTCTCGATGTTGAAAACGTCGAGATGAGCGAACGGCTCGTCGATGAAGACGAAGCCGCCCGGATGCGTCTCGTCGCGCAGCAGCGCGACCAGCAGCAGCAGCGATTTCATGACCTGCTGGCCGCCGGAAGCTTCGCCGTCGTCGAGGCCGATCCATCCCTTGCGGTCGAAATCGAAGCGCACGCTGAGGCCGGCCTGGGCCAGCGCGATGTCGTCGTTGGCCAGTTCCGGCTGATCGACCTCGACGCTGATGCCGGACAGCTCGCCGAGCGCGCGCAGGTTCCTGGCGTACTGGCGCACCGTGGCGCGCAGCACGTTGATGTAGGCGCCGCGCGCCTCGTCGGTGATGCGCCGCGCACGGTTGAGGTGTGCGTCGCGCCGTCCGAGGGTGGTTTCCAGCGCTTCGTGATCCGCGCCGATCTTGTCGCGCAGCGCGACGCAGGACGCCTCCGTGACGAAGCCGCCGCGCTCGATGCGGTGGGCGATCTTTTCCAGTTCGCGCTGCACTTCGTGTTCGGTCTCGAATTCCGCGAGTGCGGCGGCGAGCGCGGCGGGATGACGCCAGGCGGGCGGCATGAGACGGCGCTGATGGCGGTAGTCGAGCGCGCGGCGCACGTATTCCTGACGATGCCGGGCCAGCTTCTGCTGGTTCTCCTCGCGCTCGCGTTCCAGCAACTCGCGCCGCGTTCGGCGCTGGCCCGCATCGAGCTCTTCGCGCTTCTGCGCCTCACGCGCGGCATCGACTGCATCGCGCGCCGCACTGAGTGCCTGCGCACTGTCCTGCGCGGCCTGCTGCAAGGCCGGCAGTGCTTCGGCGGCGGAAGCGAATTCGACCGCGCGCGCGGCAAGTTCCTGCGCGGCGTCGAGCTTGAGCAGGCGCGCCTGGTTCGCGTCCAGGCGCTGGTCGAGCTCGGCACGTTCGCGCCGGCGCGCGTCCTGCGCCGCGGTCAGCTCGCCGCGTTCACGCTGCAGATCGCGCAGCCGCGATTCGCGCGCGCTGGCGCTGAAATTGCGTTCGTCGGTGCCGATATGACGACCGCCGCGGTGTTCGCGCAGATAGCCCTTCGGCGTGATCCAGTCTTGTCCGGCCGGCAACTGCATGCCCTTGGTCACGTCGGCGACGCGGCGCAGGCGATCGAGCTGGCGCGGCAGCCAGGCCGGTGGATCGGCGGAAAAGCGCAGCACTTCCAGCAGCGATCCCGGCGTCGCGGCGGTTGCGGGCGCGCGCTCGGCGACGACGAAATGGCGGTACTGCGCCTGCTCGCCGAGTCCGAACGCAACCTTCGCATCCGACGGCGAAGCCAGCAACACGAGATGACGGTACGGCTGCAGCACCGCTTCGACGGCAGCCTCCCAGGCGGGATCGGTGACCTCGACCGCGTCGGCGAGCATGCGATGCGCCACGCCCGCGCGCTCCAGCGCACCGCGGAATTCGCGTTCGAACCCGGGCATGAAGCGCTGGCCGCTCGCGAGTGCGGCGATGTGTGCGTCGAGTTCACCGGCGCGTTCGACGGCATGCTCGTCGGCGAGCCTGATCTGTGCCTGTCGGCGCCGGTCGGCTTCGACCGCGCGCAGCAGCTGCGCCACGTCGCCGGCGCCCTGGCTCGCGGCTAATTTTTCCAGTTGTTCACGGCGCCGGTCGATCTGCTCCGCGTCGCGCGCCGCATCGCGCGCGGCGAGGAACGCCGCTTCCGCAGCCAGCGCCTGCGACTGGGTCTCGCGCAAGGTTTGCGCGAGCGTGACCAGCCGCGCAGCGGCCGCCGTCTGTTCGGCCTCCAGCGCGCCGCCGCGGCGCAGGCAATCGCGCAGGGCGCGGCGCAGCCCGGTCAGTTGCGGACGGCTGCCGTCGAGGCTGGCCTTGCGTTCGGCCAACGCCACTTTCGGAGCGACCTCGGCCTGCAACCGCTGCCGATCGCGCTGCAGCTCGCCATATTCCTCGAACGAACGCACATCGGCCTTGGCCGCTTCCAGTCGGGTATGCAGCGCGGCAAGGTCCTGCCCCAGCGTCTTGAGTTCCTGCTCGGTCGCGAACTGCTCGGAGCGCGCGCGCTGGTAATCGTCGAGCACCGGCTTTTCGCCGAACACGTCCCAGACCAGCTGCAGCAGTTCGCGCGGTGGGTACTGGCAGAGTTTGTCCGTCGCGCCCTGCTCCAGTGTCAGCACGCGGCGTATCGCGCGGGTCAGGCCGGCACCTTCCAGGCGTACGCGATAGTCGCGCAGGCCTAGCCATTCGCCACCCTGCGCCTCGATGGTCTCGACGCCGATGTCGCCGCCGAGGATCTGGTAGTCGCGCGTCCAGTCGCCGCCTTTCTTGCGAATCCGGCAGGCCAGTGTGACTTCGGCTTCCATCAGCGGGAAGAACGGCCGGCGTCCGTTGCGGTCGGGCCGGTTGCTGACCACGCCGCGCAGCCAGGCGAACGGCTTGCCGTTGTGGCGCAGATAGGTCTTGTAGTCGCGCGCGGTCTCCCGGTCCTCGATCGCGAGCAGCGTGCGCAGCGCGTCGAGCAGCGTGGTCTTGCCCGAGCCGTTCGGGCCGACCACGGTGACGATGGCCGAGTCCAGCGGCAACGTGAAGCGCTGCCAGTAGTCCCAGTGCACGACTTCGAGTGCGCGGAATTCAAACATGGCCGGCCTCCGTCACGCCGTCGTCGCTGTCGGCGTCATCGACCGCGTCCGACGCCGCGTCATGCCGCGCCTGCTCGACCACGAAGGCCAGCGCGCCATCGAGCACGCGCCGCGCCGTGCGCTCGTAGTCGAAGGCAAGATCGAGCAGCGGCCCTTCCTGGATGCGGTCCTTGCGCCGCACGATGAAACCATGGCGCGCGAGCACGCCCAGATTCATGTTCAGGCGCATCTTGCCGCCGAGCTTGTCGCCGAAATCGGCGAGCAGGGTGCGCTCGGCCAGCGGCTCGGCGACTTCCGCGCCGACCGGCACGGGCTTCATCTCGGCGAAGATCTGGCCCTGTTCCTGGTCGCGGTCGATCTCGACGCGGCGGATCTGGCGCTGACGTTTGGGAAGAATCAGCAGACTCCACAAAACTACGAGTAGCGCGATTGCATCGCGGTCCAGATCGAGGTTGCTCGCCGACCAGGCCTTGGGGCCGGCGAACACGGCGGCTTCCTGCGCTTTTGCCACCGCCAGCGCGACATGCCCGGCATACGGATGGTCGAGCAGGCGCAGGCCTGCCGCGGCCAGACGCCGGTCGAGTTCCTCACGAAAACCGGCATCGGTCAGCGCCTGGCGCGCGAGCTCATCCTCGCGCGGCAGCCAGCGCTCGGACAGCAGGCGCGCGATCAATGCAGCCACGGGATCATTCATCGGTAACGTCCTCGCCGCGCGCGCCGGAAGGCGCCGCGGGTTGCAGCAGATGACGTGACGGCTCCGCCGTTTCCGGCGGGTCGGGATGCACGCGGCGCAACCGGCCGGCACTGATACGCGCGACGCCGGCGCTGTCGATGTCCTCGATCACGCCGCTCAGTTCGAGCCGCAGCGGCAGGCGCGCGAGCTCGGCCAGTGCGCCGTCGCGCGCATGCGCGCCCGGATCACCGAGCAGGCCGAGCAGCGACAGGCGGTAGGCCGACGTCGCGAAATCCTCGCTCGGCACGAGGCCGGTCAGCGGCGCGTCGTCGACGAGCGCGGCGAGCTGCGCCTGCCAGCGCTGCGCGAGCACGTAGTCGTTGCTCGCGATCGGCGCGTCGGCCTGCTCCGGCGCGGCGCGCGCGTCGGGCAGGGACTCGACGATACTGACTTCGCGCTCGCGTTCGACCAGTTCGAAGTCGGCCACATCGAGCGCGATGTCGCCGAGCACGAAGGCCGGCGCGAGACGCGCGGCCAGCACGTCGCTCGCGATCGCCGCGAGCGCGGCCTGGTCGAGGCCACGCAGCCACTGGTTCACATCGGAGGACGACAGGCCGCTGCCGCCCAGATGCACACGATGCCGGTCGAGCTGGTTCAGCGCGCGCTGGAATACCGACGCCTGACGCAGCATCGCGCTCTGCGCACGGCCGATCTGCTGCGCGACGCGATGCGTAGCCGGATCGAGCTCGCCGTCCTGGGCGATCAACCTGACGATGGCGGTACCTTTCTCGACCCAGCGCCAGACGGATTTCAAGGTCGCCGCCGCCGCGTGGATACGGTGCTCTGAACCGCTGAGCACGGCACGGTCGAAATCGTCGCGCAACTCGTTGAGGCGCGACAGCAGATGCTGCAGATCGTCGCTGCCGACACGGCCGGTCGCTTCGCCCGCGGCGATCTGTGCCGTGACATAGGCGAGTTCGTCCCCCTCGCCCTGGAACTGCAGTAGCTGGCTCAGCGAGGACAGCGCCTGGCGGCCGACCGGGCTGACGCGGTAGCGCTGCGTTTCCGCTTCCCAGGTCAGCAGCGCATTTTCGCGCAGGCGCGCGAGCACGGTATCGAGCTTGGTCGCATCGACATAGGCGAAATGCTCGCGCAGTTCCTGCGGGCTCCAGTCCGGCGCCGCGCCGCGCTCGCCGATCGTGCGCAGGACCAGCAGGCGCACCATGACCACGTCTTCGCCGCCATGGAACAGCGTCGAAAAGGCACGCAGCAGCTCGCGCGCCTTGCGCAGCGGGAACAGGGCCGGGATATCGTTGACGAGCAGGCCGGGACGCAGGAAATCCTGCAGGCCGTCATCGGACGCGGATGCGGTCACTAGTTATCGTAAACAGGAGACAGCCGATGATGGTCGGGCATGTGCAACCGCAAGGCAAGGCGCGGTGACCGGCGCGCGCAACATCCTGACGCACCTGCGGCACGACGATGCGAGCCGTATTGCCACAACGTCCATCGGCCTTCATGTGTTCCACTCGCCCGCCACATAGAACCAGCGCGCGCCCTCGCGCCGGAACCGGCTCAGTTCGCGCAGGCGCTGCATGCTGCCGCAGCCGACCTTGTACTTGGCGACGAATTCGACGAAAGCGTTGTCGGCGTCCAGCGGCTGGTAGCGCAGGATCTTCAGGCCGTGCCAGCGCGGCGCGGGTAGCTCGCGGGCGAGGTTCAGCGCCGCGGGGCGGGTCGACGGATGCCAGCTGGCAAGCAGGTACGGTTCCAGGCCGAGCGCGTAGGCGCTGTAGCGCGAACGCATGAGTGCTTCGGCCGTCGGCGCGGGTTCGCCCGCATGCAGCGGTCCGCAGCACGCGGCATAGGCGAGATCGGAGCCGCAGGGACAGTCGACAGGTTCGGTCATGGACACACACAGCCGGGAACGGCGCGCATTCTCGCCGCAATCGCCGTGGCGTCACAGGGCCCGCGGCGGCTAGCCCGGATTTCTTGCACCCGTTCGTAGCGAGGCCGTCGAGACGCCGTCCTGATGCGCGCCGCGGACTTCAGTGACGGCGAAGGCGTAGCCGACACTACGTCGAGCCGGCACGAGGGAGCAGCGCGCGTCAGGGCGAGCGTATCGGCGGCCGCAGTAGAAGGGGTGTGAGAAATGCGGGCCGGGGTTCAGGCCGGGCGCGCACCGAGCAGGCGTGCGGGCAGCAGCAGCAGCGCGCGCAGGAACTCAAACACGGCCGACAGCGTAATGCCAACGAGCCGGAACGGCAGGCTCAGCAGCCAGACCAGCGGATACAGCACCACTGCGAGCAGTGCCAACGGCCAGCACAGCGCCAGAAGCAGCAGCCAGAGCAGAAACTTCAGCATGACGCGCGGCCTCCACCGGGTAACGACGAGCCCAGCGTGGCAAAAGCCGGCGCGGCGCAAACGTGCCGGAAGTGGGTGTTCAGCCCGCCGGTTCGTTCAGGCAGGCAACGGCGAGGCGGACGCATGCCGTCGCAAACGTCGAGACTCACACCTGCGAGCCTTCGCACCCCATGCGGAGATTTCCCTTTATGCACAAAAGAATTCCTTACAACGACCCGCTCGTGGAACTGCTCGACTGCATCGAGGACGCCGTCCAGCTACTCGCCTTCGACTATTTTGCCGCGGCCGGCGATGAGCTGCGCCGGGCCGAGGCGCTGCTACAGGGCGCGCTGCGCGACTGGCACGGCGAGGATGCGGAACTGACGCGGCGCTGGCTGCGCCAGGCCGTGCTGCCGGTCGGCGGCGGCGTAACGCACGCGCGCCGCGGCCATTGCGCCGGCGCGCTGTGGCGCGCGCGACGGGCGCTGCGGCGGCACTGGCTGGCACGGCTCGGCATCGCCTGGGATCCCTACGACACGGCGCTGGCCGCTCCGGGCTCGCGATCCGCGCTGATCGGTATCAGCGAGAACAGACCCAATGCCTGAAGACAGCACCGGGCCGTCCCCACTATCCCGTAGCCGCCTCAGCGCGGCGGCGCGCCAAGCTCGCGCGCGTCGAGGTAGCCGTTCCTGTTCACGTCCTGGCGGCGGAAGACTTCCGCCAGCCGGGCGCGGTGCCGTGCGAGCGAGATGGGTCGCGTGTTCGGCCCGACCACGGCCGGATCGAATTCGTCGAGATCGACGATGCCGTTGCCGTTGTGGTCCATGCGCCGGAATATCTCGCTGAGCTTGTCCTGGTATTCGGCCAGGCTGACGCGACCGTCGCGGTCGCGGTCGTATTCGCCGAGGTAGTCCTGCGTCGAGTTCGCGAACTGGCCGGCGGCCGGCGCCGCAACGGCCAGCGCCAGCATCAGCGCCGTGAAGCGTTGCGTGGCGCCGGTCGTCATGGCCCTGCGGCGTCGGTGGTGGCAGCAGCCGGACGCGTGGCTTTCCAGGCGACCGCCAGCGCCACGAGCAGCAGCACGGCAGCGACGAGGAACGCGGCACCGGGCAGATGCCACGGCGCGTCCTTATCGATGCTCCAGGCGAACACCTGGGTGTAGAGGCCCGGACCGATGATGCCGGCGAGACTGGTCAGCCCGGCCAGCGCGCCCTGCAGGCGGCCCTGCTCGCTGGGATCGACCTGCCGCGTGACCAGCGCCTGGGTCGCCGGACCGGTGCAGCCCCACAGCGCGAGCAGCGGAATCGCGATCAGCGACACCAGGCCGGTCGCGGCGATGCCCTGCCAGGCAAAGCCGAGTGCGCCGAAGGCGAGACCGGCATAGATCGCGCGACGCTCGCCAAAGCGCTGCACGATGCGGCCGACCAGCAGCGCCTGCACGATGCCGTTGCAGATCCCGACGAACCCGAGCGTAAAACCGACCGCCTGAGGACCCCAGTCGTAGCGGTAGTCGGCGTACAGCACGAAGGTGGTGTTGAGCACGTAGTGCGCCAGCTGCGACAGGAACACCACAATCGCCAATGAATATACTTGTGGATAGCGCCGCAAAAGCAGCAGCGCGCCAAGCGGGTTCGCGCGACGCCAGTCGAACGTGGTCGTGCGCCGCTCGACCGGCAGCGATTCGGGCAGCACGAAATAGCCGTAGCAGAAGTTGGTCAGCGCGAGTCCGGCCGCCAGCCAGAACGGCAGGCGCAGGTTGATATCGCCGAGCGTGCCGCCGAGCGCCGGGCCGAGCACGAAGCCGATGCCGAATGCCGCCCCGAGCGCACCGAACGCAGCCGCACGCTTTTCCGGCGCGGTGACGTCGGCCAGATACGCATTGGCGGTGCTGAAGCTGGCGGATGTCATGCCGGAGAGCACGCGCGCGATCACGAGCCAGGGCAGGGTCTGCACGACGGCCATGAGGATGAAGTCCAGGCCCAGGCCCAGGTTCGACAACAGGATCACCGGGCGCCGGCCATACCGGTCGGAAAGCGCGCCCTGGATCGGGTTGCAGAAGAACTGCACGACGGCGAACACCGTAGCGATGACGCCGACCCAGTGCGCCGCCGAAATCATGTCGCCGCCGGCGATCTCCTTGATCAGCCGCGGCAGCACCGGAATGATGATGCCGAAGGCGAGGATGTCGAGCAGGACCGTGACGAAGATGAAGGCCAGCGCAGCCTTGCGCGCGGGCGGTACGGAAGCGGGGTCGTGCACGGCGTTTCCTGCGGTTTGCGGCGGCGCGCAGTCTAGCCCGGATTTCTCGCACCCGTTCGTAGCGAGGCCGTCGAGACGCCGTCCTGATGCGCGCCGCGGACTTCAGTGGCGGCGAAGGCGTAGCCGACACTACGTCGAGCCGACACGAGGGAGCAGCGCGCGTCAGGGCGAGCGTATCGGCGGCCGCAGTAGAAGGGGTGTGAGAAAGGCGGGCTAGTAGGCACTGCCGACGACCCGGCCGGCACGCTTCGGCGCGAGGCCGCCTCGCTTCGGCGCGACGTTGACGTCAGGTTGAGCAACATAGGCGTCAGCTTGCGGTCCTTTCGGGACGCCCAGACCTTTCTGGACGCCCAGCCTGCGTGTGCTGCCTCCGGAGTATCGATGCCTTCGTGCCTGCGAACACTGTTGCTGTCGCTGCTGGGCCTGCTGCTGACAACGGCCGGGGGACACGCGGCCGTGGTCGCGACTGAGCACCTGAAGGTCGAACTCGTGGCCGAGAAGACCGCCCTGGTCGCCGGGCGCGCGAACTGGCTGGGCCTGCGTCTGGATCACGAGGCGCACTGGCATACGTATTGGGCCAACGCCGGCGACACCGGTCTGCCGACCCGCTTCGAATGGACCCTTCCGGCCGGCTGGAACGCCGGCGCGATCGACTGGCCCGCACCGGAGCGCCTGCAGATCGGCGAGCTGTTCAACTTCGGCTATTCCGGTGAAAACGTGCTGCCGGTCAGGGTCGATGTGCCCGCAGATACCGCCGTCGGCAGCCCGGTCACGCTGCGCCTGCGTGCCAGCTGGCTGATCTGCAAGGAGGAATGCATCCCGGGCAAGGCCGACTTGAACATCACCCTGCCGGTGACGGCGGCCGGCAGCGAACCCGCCGATTCGGCCGCCGCGCCCGCGCTGCGCGCCGCGCTGGCGCAGCGGCCGGTCGAGACCGACTGGACCGCTTCGATCACCTCATCCGGCGACCGCATCGCGATTCGCCTGCGCGGCAACGGACTACCCGGCATTGCCAGCCTCGACGCGTTCGCGCTGCAGCCGCAGGTGCTCGCGAACGCACCGCCGCGGATCAGCGTCGACGGCGAAGGCCTGCAGATCGATGCGGTACGCAGCGAATATTTCACCGCCGCGCCGGCGCAGCTGGACCTCGTGCTCGTGCAGCGCGACGCCGGCCGCGTTCGTGCGTGGCGCGTGGCGGCACCCTGGTCCGCGACTACGCCCGCGGCACCGGCGGCCGGCACGCCGGACAACGCGGCGGGCACGGCCGGCGACGGCGGCGCGATAGGCAGCGTGGGTCTGGCCCTGCTGCTGGCGTTGTTCGGCGGCGTGGTTCTCAACCTCATGCCCTGTGTGTTCCCTGTGCTGTCGCTCAAGGCATTGAGCCTGGCCGAGACCGCGCATGCACCGGCCGCCGCGCGCCGCGACGGACTGGCCTATCTCGCCGGTGCGGTCGCCGGCTTCATCGCGCTGGCCGCCATCCTGCTCGCACTGCGCCAGGCCGGACAAAGCCTGGGCTGGGGCTTCCAGCTGCAATCGCCACTGCTGGTCGCGCTGCTCGCCTATCTCATGGTGGCGATGGGACTGAGCCTGTCCGGCGGCTTCATCATCGGCGCGCGCCTCGGCGGCGTGGGCCAGTCGCTGGCCGACGGCCAGGGCACGCGCGCGGCGTTCTTCACCGGCCTGCTCGCCTGCCTCGTCGCGAGTCCCTGCACCGCGCCGTTCATGGGGCCGGCGCTGGGGTTTGCGCTGACCCAGTCCACGCCGGTCGCGCTGGCCGTGTTCGCCGCACTCGGCGTAGGCCTGGCCCTGCCTATCGTCGTGCTCAGCTTCGTGCCGGTGCTCGCACGCTGGCTGCCACGGCCGGGCGCGTGGATGGATACCTTCAAGCAGGTCATGGCCTGGCCGCTCTACCTGACTGCGGTCTGGCTGGTCTGGGTGCTGATGCGCCAGGTCGGTGCGGATGCGACCGCCGCGGTACTGCTGGGCCTGGTCGCCCTTGTGGCTGCGCTGCTGTTCCACGGCCGCGGTCAGTTGCGCGCGACGCGGACAGCGCGGCGCCGCATCGGACTCGCGCTATTGCTGCTGCTCGCGTTCGCACCGCTGTCGATGCTACGGACCCTGGCCGCGCAGCCCGGCAGCAGCGACGGCGACACCTGGCAAGCGTGGACGCCGCAGCGCCTCGACGAGCTGCGCCGCGCCGGCGAGCCAGTCTTCGTCAACATGACCGCGGCC
>JAAFHE010000090.1 GCA_013298265.1 Lysobacterales bacterium
GGCGCGCGTCGGACAGGACTGGGCATTCGCCGCTGGCCTGTTCCGCTCGCGCTACGACGTGCCGCGGGGTTTCGCCGAGCTGTTCACCGAAGTAACGCCGGACGGGCTCGCGCGCGAACGCGTCATTGCCGATCCGCGCCAGCTCGCCGCGTCCACCAGTGGCGAGCTGCGCGCAAGCCGTAGCTTCGCGTCCGGGCCGCGGCTGCATCTGCTTCACCTGTCGCTGCGCGGACGCCGCGTCGAGACTGAATACGGCGGCTCGGCCCCGGCCATCGACCTGGGTGTGCGTCCGCTCGGACAGGCAGCACCGGTGCCGCAGCCGGCCTCCTTCGCGTTCGGCGAGCGCACGCTCGACCGGGTGATCCAGTCCACCGTGGGGCTGGGCTACGAAATGCGCTGGCGCGACGTGGGCGAGTTCGGCCTGGGACTGCAGCACAGCGACTACAGAAAACGCGTGCAGCAGCCTGCGCTCGCCGCCGTTGAAACGCATGACCGACCGCTGCTGCTGAATGCGAACGCGTCGCTGCGGCTCGGGCCGTCGCTCGCCAGCTACGCCGGCTATGCCGAAGGGCTCGAGGAAAGCGGGGTGGCGCCCGACGATACCTCCAACCGCAACGAGGCTTTGCCGGCGATCCGGACGCGCCAGGTGGATGCTGGCCTGCGCTGGCAGGTTAGGCCGGGACTAAAGCTCATCGCCGGGCTGTTCGACGTGCGCAAGCCGTATTTCACGACGGATGCGGCGAATCGCTACGCGATCGCCGGCGACGTGCGCCATCGCGGCGCGGAGTTCAGCCTCGCGGGCGCGCCGGCGCCGCAATGGAGCGTGGTCGCCGGTGCCGTGCTGATGCGGCCGCGCGTCAGCGGCGAGGCGGTGCGCCGCGGCGTGATCGCCGATCGGCCCGTCGGCCAGCCCGAACGCTTGCTGCGAGCAGACCTCGAATACCGCCCCGCGACCGCATCGGCGTGGTCGTTCGATGCGGCGTTGCTCAACACCGGCGCGCGGCCCGCCACGCGCGACGGCCGCGTCGAGCTGCCCGCGACCACCACTCTGGACCTGGGTCTGCGCTACCGCTTCCGCGTCGGTGCGGCCAACGCGACGCTGCGGGTGCAACTGGCCAACGTCACCGACCAGTACGTCTGGAATCTTTACGGCAGCAACAGCTACGGGCTCAGCGACGGGCGTCGTGCCGTGCTGCAACTCGCGCTCGATTTGCCGCGCTAGTAAAGTTATAAACAAATAAAATATTATCTATTTAAGTTTTGACTTTCGAGCCCCCTTGAGTCAAGGGGGTGAAGAGTGATCGCTCAGAACCGCAGGTTCTGATCACTCTGAACGCCCAACGGGCCGGACGAAGAGTGATCGCTCAGAACCGTTCTGATCACTCTGAACGCGCAACGGGCAGGGCGGCCAGCGCGCAGCGTTGGCCAGGGTTGTGGAGATCTGGTGCACGGCCCAATGAGCGGCTGTGCAAGAACTTGTTCAGAACTTGCAGGTCGAACCCATGTTACGTACTCCGGCACCGGCACTCTCCGCGTTATCCACACCATCGGCGGGCACCGTCTGCAGCGGTGTCTGTCACGGCACGCTCGGCGAACTCGTACAAGGCCCGGTGATCGACGAGGGCGAGCTGCAGATCGGCCTGATCTCGCTGCCGCTGCAGAAATACAGCTGGATGCATTTCGTCCGCGATTGCGCAGGTGACCCTGCCGCCGAGCTGCCCGACAAATCCAAGTGCCGCCGCGCGATCACGCTGTATCTCGACCACTACGGCCTCGGCCGACCGACCGGGCACTGGTTGCACGACAGCGAACTGCTGCTCGGCAAGGGCATGGCCAGTTCCACCGCCGACATCGTCGCGTGCATCCGCTGCCTTGACCGCCTGTTTGCGCAGCAGTCCCCGTTGTCGCTGATGGCGGACATCCTGCGCCAGGTCGAGCGTTCCGACAGCGTGTTCCTCGATCGCTACGCGCTGTATCTCAGCGCGCAGCAGAAAGTACTGCGCTGCTTCGACCACGACCCGCAGTTCCACGTCTGCTACATCGATGAAGGCGGCTGTGTCGATACCGAGGCGATGAGCGCGCGACTGCTCGCCCATTACCGCACGCGGCTGGTCGACTACGAACGCAATCTTAAACACGTCGTGGATGCGTTCGAGGAAGGCGACCGTGGCACGATCGCCCGTTGCGCCACGCGCAGCGCCGAACTTGCGCAGGCGGTACTTCCCAAACGTCATCTCGACGCGATGCTCGCGCGGTTCGAGCACTTCGGTGCGGCCGGCATCGTCGTCGCCCATACCGGCAGCCTCATCGGCTACCTGTTCCTCACGCCGCCGGACACCGCAGCGATGGGGGAGCTGTCGGCCTTCTTCCGCGCGCTCGGCCGCCAGTGCCGCTTCGCCCAGTCGGGGTTTCCACATGCTTGACCATATACACGAGCATTTCGCCGACGCGATCAAGGTGCCGGAGTTCATCCGTCTCGCGGACAATCTCTACATCGCCCGTTTCGAGAGCATGAAGATCTATTCGGCGCTCGCCGCCGTGGAGCGCCTGTTGCGCGACGGCGTGGTCGGTCCGGACGCCGTATTGCTCGACAGCTCCAGCGGCATCTACGCCTACGCGCTGGCGCTGGCTTGTCACAAGTACCGGCTCAAGTGCCACATCGTCGGCTCCAAGACCATCGACGCCTGCCTGAAGCTGCAGCTACAGGTGCTGGGCGCGACGGTGGAGCAAGTCGAGCCGCAGGCCACGCTGAAGCTCGACCAGAGCGCGCGCGTCGTGCGCATCGCCGAGCTGTTGCGTACTAATCCACAGATGTACTGGATGCAGCAGTACCACGACGATGTGCACTACCTCGGCTATGCACCGGTCGCGCGCCAGATCCGCGAGGCGCTCGGCGACGTGCCGCTGAGTGTCGTCGGCTGCGTCGGTTCCGGCTGCTCCACCGGCGGCATCGCGCTCGCGTTGCGACAGCGTGATGCGTCGGTCCAGCTAACCGGCGTGCAGCCGTTCGGCAGCGTGAGCTTCGGCGCCGCCCATGTTGAAGATCCCGGCATCATCATCGCCGGCATCGGCAGTTCGATTGCGTTCCGCAACGTGCGCCACGCGCTGTACGACCGGCTGCACTGGGTGGGTTTCGATCACGGCCTGTCCGGCGCGGTCGCACTGCTGCGCGAGCATGCCGTATTCGCCGGCCTGTCCAGCGGCTGCGCCTACCTGGTCGCACGGCGCGAAGCGCGGATAGCGCCGGATCGCTGCGTCGTGCTGATCGCTGCCGACACCGGTCACCGCTATGTCGATGCGGTCTACGCGCGTCATGCCGAGGCGGTCGATCCGGATCTGCTCGAGCCGCGCACGGTACGCGATCTCGCCGAGCTCGCGCTGCCTTGGTCGTGCATGGACTGGGCGCGGCGTGAGTACGCCGCAGCCGCGCCCGAATGGCCGCCGCCGCGTGCCTCACACATGGCCGCCACAGCGGCCTGACGCTATTTCCTTCTTCGTCCAAGCCAAGGAGCTTGTCATGGCGCATCTGCTCATGATCGAAAGCTGGGTCGGTGGGACCGGTCGGCTGTTTCCGCCCGCGATCACGCGACTGGGTCATCGCTACACCTTCGTCACCCGCAACAAGGCGCATTACCTCGGTGCGGCAGACGCGCCGATCCACCCGGTACTGGCGCAGGCCGAGCATGTGCTCAGCTACGAAACCAACGACGTGCCGGCGCTTATCGAATTCCTGCGCGCACAGCATGCGGTGCTCGCGTTCGATGGCGTGGTGACGATCTGCGACTACTACGTAGGCACCGTTGCCGAAGTCGCGCAGGCACTCGGACTGCCGCAGCCGTTTTCCGCCAATACCGTGCTGGAGCGGCGCAAAGACCGCGTGCGCGAGGCGCTGGCGTGCGCGGGGCTGCCGAATCCGCGCTTCGCGGCCGTGCTCGGCGTCACCGCGGCCTGCGCCGCGGCGCGCGAGATTGGTTATCCGCTCGTGCTCAAGCCGACGGACCTGGCTTCCAGTGCCTTCGTGCGCCTGGTGCACGACGAGGCCGAATTGCGTGACGCGTGCGTCGCGCTCGAGGCATTCACGCACAACTTCCGCGGCCAGCCGCGCAGTCCGCTGCTGCTGCTCGAGGAATACCTGCACGGCGACGAGGTCAGTGTCGAGGCTTGCACGTTCGCGGGCGAGACGACCGTGATCGGCATTACCGACAAGAGCCTCACCGGCCATCCGTTCTTCGTCGAGGATGGACACATGTTCCCGGCGCGGCTCGATGCCGCCACCGCAGCAGCGGTGACTGAGTTCGTGTGCGCGGCGTTGCGTGCGGTGGGACACGATCACGGTATCAGCCATACCGAAGTCAAGCTCACGCCTCACGGGCCGCGCGTGGTGGAGATCAATCCGCGTCCCGGCGGCAACTACATCGTGGAACTGGTCGAGCGCGTCGCCGGCATCGACCTGCTGCTCGCGCAGATCGAACTGGCGCTTGGGCGCGCACCAGACCTGACGCCGCGCCAGACCGGCGTGGCGAGTGCGGCGGTCATGTTCGCCATCGCGCCGCGCGCCGGCACGCTGCTCGCACTCGAGGGCACCGAGCGTGCGACGGCCAGCCCCGGTGTCGCACGCGCGCATTTCGACGCCGTGACCGCACGCGAGGTCGCTGCGCCGATCGACAACGCCTGCTATCTCGGTCACGTGATCGCGACCGACGCGGACGGCGGTGGCGCACGTGCCTGCGCGCAGGCCGCGCTGGCGCAGCTACGCTTCCGCTATCGCGATGACGTGATCGCGGGAGTCGCCGCATGAGCGGCGCGAACGCGATACCCGCCACGGTAGCTGCGCTCATCGATGAGGTGCTCGCCGGACGGTATGGCCCGGACCCGCGTGACCTGCACGCGGTCGGCGCATTCTGGGTGCGCCAGAGCACGCAGTTTGCCGGCACGACGCAGAAGTACCGCAATTACTATTTGCTGCTGCGGGTCGGCGCGAGCTTCGGCGCCTGCTGCGTCGAGCGCGACCAGCTCGATTCCGCGGTTGCGGAGGAGCTTTCCGGCGTGGATCTCGCACAATTGCTGACTGATCCGCGCCTGCCCGTGCGCGTGGCGGCGCTGGATGCCTATCTCGGCGCGAGCCACCCGCATACGCAGTCGTCAGCACGCACGTTGCTGCTGCCGGCGGGCACGCCGCTGCAGCGCGCGCGTGTTCGCGACAGCGCCATCGCAGGCCTGCTCGCCGTCGAATCGGGTCAGCGCGTCGGGCTGATCGGCGTGGTCGCGCCGCTGGTGGCGGCGATCCAGGCACACGGTGGCGTCTGTCTGCCTTGCGATTTCAATCTCGAGCACACGGCCGACGGCACCGCCGTGGCCAAGGACATGGGGCCGGTCCTCGATGCTGCGGATCTCGTCATCGCGACCGGCATGACACTCAGCAACGGTTCCTTCGACACGATCCTTGAGCGCTGTCGCCGCCGCGGCATACCGCTGGTGGTCTATGCGCAGACCGGTAGTGCGATCGTGCCGCGCTTCCTCGGCGGCGGCGTAAGCGCGGTCTCCGCCGAACCGTTTCCGTTTTCGCAATTCAGCGCGGATCCGACGCCGATCTATCTCTACGGCCCGCCCGGAACGGCGCAATGAACCCGGCAGCGGACGGGACGGAGCACCGCCGCCGCGGTCTCAATGGCCTGCTGGTCTACACCTTCTTCATGGTGACCGGATTCGCCATGCTGATGCCGCTGGTGATCGGTCATTTCGTCAATCGTCTGCATCTGGCCGCTGCGCTAGTCGGCGCGGCGCTCGCGCTGCGCCAGTTGTTGCAGCAGGGGCTGGCGGTGTTCGGCGGCGCGCTGGCCGATCGTTTCGGCTTGCGCCGCATGATCGGCGCCGGCGTGCTGCTGCGCGCGGCCGGATTCGCCGGGCTGGCATGGGCCGACGATGCGGTCGCGCTGTTCGCGGCCATGACGCTGATCGCCGCCGGCGGCGCATTGTTCGAAGCGCCCTATCAGGCCGCGATGGCCTTGCTCACCAGCGAGGCGGAGCGGCCGCGTTACTACGCGCTGAGCAACTGGGTCAGCGGCATCGCCGGGACGCTGGGTCCGCTGCTGGGCGTGGCGCTGCTGCGCGTGGACTTTCGCTGGGTATGTCTCGCGGCGGCAGCCTGTTTCGTCCTCAACTTCGTCATTGCGATGGCGACGCTGCCGGCATTTTCCATGCCCGCGCGTGCATCGGGGGCGCGCGGCGGATTCGGCCTCGTGCGCGAACATCCGGTGTTCCTGCCGTTCGTCATCGCCATGGCCGGCTACTGGTTCACCGCCGTGCAGATGACGATCAGTTTTCCGCTGCTGGCTGAGCGGCTGACCGGCAGCGCCGATAGCGTCGGCGTCATGTTCGCGCTGAGTGCAGGTATGACTGTGCTGTTGCAATATCCACTGTTGCGCGTGCTCGAGCGCTGGCTTTCGCCGCCGCGCATGCTGACTGCGGGAGTGCTCGGCGTCGCCGCTGGCGCAGCCATCACCGCCGCTGCTCCGCGCTACGACGTTTTCCTCGCCGGCATCGCGGTGTTCACGCTGGGCGCGTTGCTCGCGCGTCCGAGCCAGCAGACGCTGATCGCGGCCATGACCGATGCACGGGCGCCTGGGATGTTTCTCGGAGTGAGCTCGCTCAGCCTCGCCGTCGGCGGTGCGCTCGGCAGTGTGCTCGGTGGCGGATTGGCCGGAGTCGCTGCGTCGGCGCGTTGGCACTGGCTGCCGGCAGCACTATTCGCGGCGGCCGCACTTTTCACGGCACTGGGGCTGCATCTGCTTCGACGGCGCTTGCCTGCTGCGGCGGCATGAGCGGTATCGGAGCAGGCGCGCCTGCTCCGATACCGGGTCTACGTAGTGCGAGAACGGATTAGAACGTGACGCTCCAGCTATCGATCCTGCCGACATCGCCACCAGCGTTGTCGTTGACGCGCAGGTTCCAGGTGCCGTTGAGCAGTTCGGTGGACAGATTCAACGTGACCGTCTTGTTGATGTTGTCCGTGCCGGCACCGGTGCGGTTGTGGATGTTGTACAGCGAGCCATCCGGCGCGACGAGATCGACCTTCAGGTCACCCTGGTAGGTGTGCACGATCGCGACGGTGACCGAGGCGTTGCTCGGTGCGTTGCCGGTACGGCCGGACACGACGATCGGACTGTTGACCGTGCTGTTGTCAGAGATGGTGAAGTCCGTCGTGTTGGTGTAGGTCTGCGCGCCGCCGCCGCTGGACACCGTGACCGAGCGGCTGATGGTGTTGGTCGCACCGGCGTTGTCGGTGACGGTCAGCGTGACCGTATAGGTGCCGGCGACAGTGTAGGCCTTGCTCGGGTTGGTCGCGGTCGAGGTGGTGCCGTCGCCGAAGTTCCAGCTACGCGACGCGATGCTGCCGTCGGAGTCGGTGGAGCTGTCGGTGAAGGTCGCCGTCAGTGCGTTCGTCACGACGCCGAAGTTCGCCACCGGCGCTACGTTGCCGCCGCCGCCACCCGTGACGGTGAACTGCGCGGCGTTCGGCGTGCCCGGCTTGCCCGCGGTATCGGTGCCTTGCACGAACACGCGATGCACGCCGGGCGCGAGGCCGGTGGTGTTGATCGTCGCACGCACGACCTCGGAACTCGCGTTGAAGCTGCCATCGCTGGCACTCATCGCGACCGGGACCGCACCGGCCTGCCACGGCGTCGCGTCGACATAGGCCGCAGCGGAGGCGATGTTCTGCACGGCTTCGGTACCGTTGGTCTGGTTGAAACGGCTGTCGTCGACCGTAGCGGTCACCGTGACCGTTGCGCCGGCGGCTACGCTGGCCGGTGACACGCTTACCGCCGTCGTATCGGGACCTGCCGGCAACTTGTAGGGCGCCTGCAGGTTGCGCGCCGTATAGCGCAGCGCCGCCAGGTTCTGCGGCAGTGTCGTGTTCTGGAACGTCGTGCAGCTTTCGAAGAACGCGACGCCGAGCTCGAACGTATAGGCCGGTGCACCGAGCAGGCCGTACATCGTGTCGTCGGTCGCGCCGTCGGTCGCATAGAGCTCGACTGACTGTTCCGGCGAATAGCTGTTGAACCAGGCCATGCGCCGGCCGAAGGTGCGCATCGCGGGGCCGTTCGGCGCCGTGGCCGTACTGTCTCCCCAGGGCCACAGCACCAGCTTTGCAGCACTGTGGATGTCCATGAACACACCCTTGTAGTCCTCGGGTGCGGCGCTGGTTACGGCGTCGGCGCGGCGATCCGGCAGCACGCCGCCGCTGTAGCTGCCATTGCTGCCGAGGGTGCCGGCGACGTAGTTGATGATGTTCTGCGTCTCCGGTTCGGATGCACGCAGCGGGCCGCGATAGGTCTCGGTGCACGGATCGCCGCTCGAACCGCCAGGCACCGTGCTCCAGTGGAACGGGAAGTTGCGGTTCAGGTCGACGCCGGCGCTCGAGCTGCTGCAGCTGCCGTTGCTCGTGTTCGTGTTCTTGCGCCAGGACGAACCGGCTTCGGCTTTCTTGCGGCCGTCCGGGTTGGCCTGCAGCAGCAGATGGAACTTGAAGTTGTCCATCAGCCAGGTCGCTTCGGCATCGGTGCCATAGCCGTTGACCAGCCACTCGGCGAACCGCGTCATCGTCTCCGCGGTGGTGTACTCGCGCGCGTGGATGGCGCTGAGCACGACCATGTTCGCCTTGTCCGGCAGCGCGGCATCGGTGTCCTTGTTGCCGAGGCGCAGCACTTTCATCGTGTAGCCGTTGGCGGGGTTTTGTTTCTTTTCCCAGCTAGGGCCGATGTCGATCACATCAGCAAGTCGCGGCTTCAGCGTCGCGATATCGTTCATCTTTGTGTGCGTTTCTTCGACGGTGCGGTAGCACGCATAGCCGGGAATGCTCTTGAGGCCGCCACCCGTGCGCATCGCCTTGTCGAAGGCCTGCAGTTTCGCCGACGCCGCGGCGTCGATCGTCACGACGAAACCGGCGGCACGCAGGCTGGCGATGGCCTCGTCATCCGCTTCGACGCTCACGGTCTGGGTTTTGCGATCAACGATGAGATGCTGGAACTGCGAGGCGATGGCCTGCAGCTGTTCGGGGTTTTTGTAGGTGGCGTTGACGAACCAGGTCTCGCTGGCATTGACAGACGTACTCAGGGCGCCGGCGATGGCCAGCGGCAATAGGACCAACTTGGACAACATGGTGAATCTCCAGGGTCAGGCCGGCCATCCTCCCCGACGGCCGGCGTGAGGTTCGGCGAACCGGGCCTTGGCAGGAGCGCCCGTACGCCGCGCGAAAGCGGCGCCGTTATGGCGCCGCGCTATATGCCGTCGCTGCGCGGGCTGCCCCGTCGCAGCCGTTGTCGTGCAACGACGGCCATATCGGTAGATATCAGGTCGCAGGATCATGCGGGCGGATATGCGTCGCAGTTCCTGCACTTGTTCCAATTCTTACATACGCGGCACGCACACACGTGTCCTGGCAGTCCATCCGCAGGATCAAGAGGCTCTCGCGCTGGCGGATCGGTGCAAAAAACAACCCCGGCCTGCGCCGGGATTGCCGTGAGCGGCCTGCCGCTGCCGTCAGAAGGTGATGCTCCAGCTGTCGATCCTGCCGACATCGCCGCCGGCGTTGTCGTTGACGCGCAGGTTCCAGGTGCCGTTGAGCAGTTCGCTGGACAGGTCCAGCGTGACCGTCTTGTTGATGTTGTCGGTGCCGGCACCGGTGCGGTTGTGGATGTTGTACAGCGTGCCGTCCGGCGCCACGAGGTCGACCTTGAGGTCACCCTGGTAGGTGTGCAC
>JAAFHE010000091.1 GCA_013298265.1 Lysobacterales bacterium
CTTGACCACGACCTCGCGGCCGTCGTGCAGCAGGGCCGCGTGCACCTGGGCGATCGAGGCCGAGGCCAGGGGCGTTTCGTCGAAGGCCGCGTACAGCTGCGCGATCGGCGCGCCGAGTGCGCGTTCAACCGCAGCGCGGGCCTCACTGCCCGGAAACGGCGGTACCTGGTCCTGCAGCAGCGTGAGTTCGTCGGCGATGTCGGTCGGCAGCAGGTCGCGTCGCGTCGACAGGATCTGGCCGAACTTCACGAAGATCGGTCCGAGTTCCGCCAGCGCCATGCGCAGGCGCGCACCGCGGCTCAGTGCCTCGATGTCGGCATGCGGCCGGCCGAACAGGCCGCGTACCCATTTCAGCGGCCGGAACAGGTGTACCGCTTCGACGAGTTCGTCCAGGCGGTAGCGCAGCAGCACGCGGGCGATGCCGATCAGGCGCGGGACGCTGGTCAGCGGCGTCATGCGCGCTTGCCGGCAGCGGCAGCGAGCCGCGCGATGCGTGCTTCGAGGCGCTCGCCGCGTTCGCGCAACGCGTCGACGTCATCGAGGAATTCGTCCATTTCGCCTGGGGCGATGAGGTCCCGGCTTTCTTCGCGCAGGTAGTCGGCACCGTCGCGCATCAATGCCTCGCCGCGCTCACGCGCGTAGCGCAGGCCGGCGGCGAAGCCCTGGGCGATCTTCACCCCGAGTACATCGCCGAATACCCGCGTGAAGGCTTCTTCGAAATCGGGACGATAGCCGCTGGCGATTTTCTCGAGCCGCCGCGCGAGCTCCGCGTCGCCGGCGATCTCGACCTTGCCCGGCGCGAGCGCAGCGTCGTCGCCGCGCCGCAGCAGCATCGCGACCAGGCTGCCCGGCGTGGCCGCCACGCGCAGCGCACTGTCGCCGACGAAGGCCGGTCCGACTTCCAACGTCTCGCCGCGGACGGCCAGGCGCAGCGCGAGCGGCGTGTCCTTGAATTCGACGCTGAGCGCGCGACCGTCGAGGCGCCTGAGCTGGCTGCGCGTGTCCGGATCCAGCGCGAGGGCTCGGTTCAGCGCCGCCTGCAGCAGGCGGCCGAGTAGGGACAACAGCGGGTTGGGTGTGCGCGGAGTGCTCATGAACGCGCGATTCTACGTGAGCGCGTCGCCCCCCGCGCTTCAGCCTGGTGCGGCAATAGCGCGCTGTAGCCGCTCGACGTGCGCGGCCAGCGCGCCACGCAGTTCGTCCGGTAGCACGATATCGAACTCGAACGGCAGTCGTGCGAGCTGGCGCGCGAACCAGTCCAGGCTGTCGGTACGCGTGCGCAGCAGCACGCCGTCGCTGCGCGCCTCGAATACGCCGATGCAGCTAAGCTGTTCGGCCTGCACGCCGGCCAGATCGGTGCGCAGCAGCACCTCGACCGCGGTCGCGCGCGGCAGGCTGGCGAGGCTGAGTTCCAGCTGCGCGGCTGCGTCGAAATTCGCCGGACGGCCGAAGCTCTGGTCCAGCGGCGTGACCTCCACGACGCGATCCAGGCGAAACGAACGCAGGTCGCGGCGCAGGTGACAGTGGCCCAGCACATACCAGCGGCCGCTGCGCCAGGTCAGGCCATAGGCGTCGAAATCGCGCCGGCTCGTGGCGCCGTCGGCAGCACGATAGTCCAGGCGCACGCGGCGTTGGCTTTGCGCCGCGGCGCTGAGCTGCAGCAGGGCTTCGCCGTCGGTGACCGTCGGCGCATGGCTCAGGTCCAGCGTGACCGTCTCGGCCACGGCGCGGACGCGGCGCTGCAATGCAGCCGGCATCACGCGTTCGATCTTGGCCAGCGCGCTGGCCACTGCCGGCGCCGAGTCGGCCAGGCCGAGGCTGCGTGCGGCGAGCAGGCCCAGCGACAGGGCCAGCGCCTCGTCGTCGCCGAACATCAGCGGCGGCAGCTTGAATCCCGGCACCAACGAGTACGCGCCGTAGCGGCCGCGTTCGGCCATGATCGGAATGCCGATGTCTTCCAGCACACGGATGTAGCGCCGCGTCGTGCGCACGTCGACCTGCAGCCGCTGGGCCAGTTCGCTGCCGCTGAGGCGGCCGTGCACCTGGAGCAGTTCCAGCACGGTCAGCACGCGGGAGGCGGGATGGCTCATGCCCCTGAGCATAGTTCGAATGAGGGCGGGAACCGCCCTCATTCGATTCCAGCCTGCGCGGGTTGAACCAACGGGAACGGCAATGGCGATCCGAATGACGGCAAAGGCAATCTGGACGGCGGCGGTGACGGCCGTCGTGCCGGATCAGCATGGCGATGCGCGCGACATCCCGACCCCGACGTCGGATGCCGGATATCGCCCACTGCGCACGGGCGTAGCGCGTGAGCCCGGCGGCGGCGTGAAGCGACCGAAGCAGTCGGCGCGCCCATGGCCGTCTCATGTGTTGCGCACTGCCACGCCCGATTCCGACGCCTTGATAGCCGATACGGATCTCCCATGCAGACGTTGAGTCAGTTGTGGCTGTTCTTCCTTGTCGTGTTCGCCGTGGTGCTGCTGCCGGGCATGGACATGGCCTACGTCGCCGGCAGCTCGCTGACCGGCGGACGCCGCCAGGGCCTGTTCGCCCTCGGCGGCATCGTCGCCGGCGGCGTATTCCATGTGCTCGCCGCGGCGCTGGGTGTGGGCCTGTTGCTGCAGCTCGTGCCCGGCCTGTTCAACGCGGTGCTGCTGACCGGTGCGGGCTACCTGGGCTGGATCGCGTGGTCGCTGCTACGCAGTCGCACCGCCGCGACCCTTTACGCAGACGCGCCCGCGCTGTCGCCGACCGCGGCGGTGCTGCGCGGCGCGCTGACCTCGCTGCTCAATCCCAAGGCCTATCTGTTCATGCTCGCGATCTTTCCGCAGTTCATCGACCCGCAGCGTGGGCCGGTATGGCTGCAGGCGCTGGTGCTGTGGCTGATCATCGCGGTCACACAGATGGCGGTTTACGGTCCGCTCGCGCTGGCCGCCGCCGGCGCGCGGCAGTGGCTCGCCCGGCGGCCGTCGGCGGGGATGATGCTCAATCGCGGCGTGGGTGCGGTGTTGCTGCTGACGGCGCTGTGGACGGCGGCGGCCGGCTGGCGCGCGGCGTAGGTCTGCCCGGGCCGTCCGGCGCATCGGCCACACTGATCGTCAGGTCGCGCAGCAGCAGCCAGCTTTATCGCGGGGCAGGTCGGTCGCGATCATGGAGTCAGCGGGATTGACTGCGTATGGCTTCGTATCCTGTTGCAGCGCTGTCGGCCTGGGGAGTTCGCGACCCGCCCTGGAACGTTGTGCCTCAACCTTTGCGTCGCTGCATGCGCTGGCGTGCGAGCTGCTCGCCGACGCGCGCGAGCCCTTCGTTGGTACTGACCCGCGGCGCGTAGCCGAGGTCGCGCCGCGCGGCGGCGATGTTGAACCAGTGCGCGGTGGACAATTGCTCGACGATGAAGCGCGTCAGCGGTGGCTCGGATTTCAGGCGCAGCAGTCTCCAGACGCGCTCCATCCAGGTGCCGGCAAAACGCGCGAAATCGACCGAGATGCGGCGCGTCTCCGCGGGCAGGCCGGCGGCCTTGAGCAAGGCGTTGATCATCGCGTCCTGGTTGACCGGCTCGCCCTGGGTGATGAAATACGCCTTGCCGGCGATGGCCGAGCCGATTTCCAGTTTTTCCAGCGCCAGCACATGTGCTTCGGCGGCGTTGTCCACGTAAACGGTGTCGATCTTCTTCGGCGTATCGCCGATGTGGCGCAGGCGGCCCTTGCCGGCGCGATCGAGGATGCGCGGCAGCAGGTGCGGGTCGCCGGGTCCCCAGATCAGGTGCGGACGCAGCGCGACGGTCGCGAGCTGCGCGGAGTTCGCCGCGATCACACGTTGCTCCGCACGCGCCTTGGTCTGCGGATAGGGCGCGAGGAAATGCGTCGCGTAGGGCACCGACTCGTTGACGCCGTTGAGGTCCTGCCCGCTGTGCACGACGCTGGGGCTGGACGTATAGACCAGGCGCGGAATGCGGTGGATCTCGCAGGCAGCGAGCACGTTGTCGGTGCCGCGCACGTTGATCTCGTAGTACTCGGTCAGCGAACCCCAGGCACCGGCCTTGGCCGCCGTGTGCACGATCGCGTCGCAGCCTTCGGCCGCCGCCGCGACGAGATCCAGGTTGCGCAAATCGCCCAGGTGCTGCTCGACGCCGAGCGCCTTGAGTTCGGGATAGTCGCCGCGGTTGAACGCGCGCACCTCATGGTGGCGCGCGACGAGCTGCTTGCAGATCGCCTTGCCGAGAAAGCCGCCGCCGCCGGTTACGAGTATTTTCATGACGTTGTTTCCGTTCGAGCAAAGCTCGCAATGGGTCGACGGCTAAATTCGTTCACAAAGGCCATGCAAAAGGTTTCCTTCGCGATCGAAACAATCCTTGATGATGTCGAAAAACAGACCGTCTCCAGCCTGATACTTGCGAAACACTGAGTAAGAAACGAGATCGGCGAGCTGTATCAATCGAGAGGCGCGAGAGTCGAGAAACACCGGAACCTCGGCGTAGTTTCGCGTTTTTCCCCACGAGTGACCGGCGTACTTGAACTCGCGCGCGAGCGTCTGAATTCGCGGTTCCGTCGCGGACTTGTCGAAGACCATCATGCCGCGCTGTGTGTTGTTGTGTTTCGTGTGCAGCCGTGTCAGGAAAAGATCGAACCGGTTGCAGAGTTGCTCGAACGCAAACTGGACCGGATCAACGCCAGGGAGCGCGCTTTTACGAACGACCACGGCGAAGAGGCGCACCGTACCGAGGCCACAACCGACGACGCCGGCTTTCAATGCGTCACTGATCGCGTCCAGACGAGTCTGTACTGGAAATTTTCTCCAGCGATCCCGCCCCCCGCGCATCGGTGAACCATGCAGCTCGACAGAATGGGGATCTTCGGGACTGAAACGGGCCGCGATCTCATTGAGATCCTGTTCGATCCAGTGAGTCTTGCGCTCGAACACGGAAACGCCGGCGAGCACGAAGAAATCGTGTGAAGCGTCGTCAAGTGATCCGGATTCGTCGACGTACAGAAGATGCATTGCTGCTTCCTCGTCCGGAAATGAAGCAGGCCGCTCGCGGCGGCCTGCTCATGAAGTTATGGAGAGAGCCAAGTGAGAAACATCTCAACGCAACGCGATAGGACGATGCTCTTGACCCTGTCGGCCACATTAGCAACGCGAGAAACCTACGTCAACAATTTCGACTGATAATCAGATGCTTAGCAAATTGTTGCGGCAACCGCCTAGGGTACTTCGGCGAGGTAGGTATACCCCGTAAGCCCGGTCTCCAGCACCGCCTCGAACCGCTGCGCCGTTTCATCGCCGAGGTCCGCGGCGGCAATCTTGTCGCGATAGGCCTGGCGCAGCACGCCAAGGTCATAGCCGACGTAGTCGAGCATGATGTCGCAGGAGTCGCCGCGCTTGAACTGCGACAGCTGGGCGCTACCGTCGGCGCCGACATGCACGCTGACCGCGTCGGTATCGCCGAACAGGTTGTGGATGTCGCCGAGGGTTTCCTGATAGGCGCCGACCATGAAGATGCCGAGGCGGTAGGACTCGCCGGCGCGCAGCTCGTGCAGCGGCAGACTTACGTCGAGGCCGTCCTCCTCGACGTACTGGTCGATGCGGCCGTCCGAGTCGCAGGTCAGGTCGCCGATGACGCCGCGCCGCGTCGGCTCCTCGTCGAGCCGCGTCAGCGGCACGATCGGGAAGACCTGGTCGATGGCCCAGACGTCGGGAATCGACTCGAACACGGAAAAGTTGACGAAGTACTTGTCGACGAGGCGCAGGTCGAGCTCGTCGATGGCCTGGCGGTGCGCGCGCTCCTCGGGCTTGAGGCGCGCGCGCACGATGTTGACGATGGCGTAGAACAGGTCGTCCAGGCGCGCGCGGTCGGCCAGCGAGAGCTGGCCCAGCGCGTAGAGGGTCTGGCCTTCGGCGACGTGGTGCAGGGCCTCCTGGTACAGCTCCAGCAACGGACGCTCGTCGAGTTCGGCATGGATCTCGCGCAAGTGGCGCAGCACGGCCGGTTCGTTCGCGCGTTCCGGCGGAATCGCGCCGACGGGCGCCTGTTCCACTTCGCTGACGTTGACGATGAGCACGGCGTGGTGCGCCGTCATCGCGCGGCCGGCCTCCGTGATCACGCGCGGTGCCTTGAGGCCGTGCTCGGTGCAGGCTTCCGCCAGCGGCTGCACGATCGTCGCGGCATACTGTTCCAGGCCGTAGTTGATCGAGCAGAAGGAACGCGAGCGCGAACCTTCGTAGTCGACGCCGAGGCCGCCGCCAACGTCCATCGTCGCGATCGGAAGCCCCATTTTTGATAGTTCCACAAAATATCGCACAGCTTCGCGCATGCCGGCGGCGATGTCGCGAACATTGCTGAGCTGCGAGCCCATGTGGAAGTGCAGCAGCTTGAGCGTATGGTCGAGCTTGTGCGTGCGTAGCTGTTCGACCAGGTCCAGCACCTGGCGCGGGGTCAGGCCGAACTTGGCCTTGTCGCCGCCGGTGTTCTGCCATTTGCCGGCACCGAGCGTGGCCAGGCGCATGCGCACGCCAAGCAGCGGCTCGACGCCGAGCGCGCGCGATTCCTCGATGACGTGGCCGAGTTCCGACGGCTTCTCGATGACGATGTAGATCTCCAGCCCGAGGCGGCGGCCGATCAGGGCGAGGCGGATGTATTCGCGATCCTTGTAGCCGTTGCAGATCACGGTGCTGCCGGGCTTGGCCAGCGCGAGCACGGCCATGAGTTCGGGCTTGGAGCCGGCTTCGAGACCGAAACCGCGGTCGCCCTGTGCGGCGAGTTCGCCGGCGACGCCACGCTGCTGGTTGGTCTTGATCGGGAACACGGCCGTATAGCCGCCGGTGTAGTCCCAGTCCGCCATGACGGTGGCGAAGGCCGCCTGCAGGCGAGCGCGACGGTGATGCAGGATGTCGGAGAAGCGCACCAGCAGCGGCAGGCGCGAGCCCTGCGCCTGCGCCTGCGCAACGACCTCGTCCAGCGCCAGCCCCGGTCCGTCCGGACCCTGCGGCTGTGCGGTGATGCGGCCCTGCGCATCGATATCGAAATAGTTCTCGCCCCAGTAGGGCACGGCGTAGCGCTGGCGCGCCTGTTCCACATTCCACGCATTCGTCATTGACGCGGTTCCTCGACTGTCCGAAAGCGACGTCGCAGCGGCGGGCCTGGACGAAAAACTAGGGTGTGTGCCACCTTGCCGACGGCCGGAAGCCTCGCACGCCGCGGGGCCGTCGGGCCGGGCATTGTACCGGCCAAAGGTCTACGGTCCATGACCGCGGCGGATGCCGGCGGGCGCGACCAAACCCACCGGGGAACCGGTACAATCGCGCGCCCCGATCCGACCTCTCCCGAGAACCCGCGCCATGTCCGAGACCTCCTGGTTCACCGAGCAGCACGAGCATTCCGGCTCGTCCATCGGTTTCCGCGTGAAACAGAAGTTGCATTCGGAAAAGACGCCGTTCCAGACCATCGAGATCTACGAGACGACCGACTGGGGCAACCTGATGGTCATCGACGGCTGCATGATGGTGAGCAGCCGCGACAATTTCCTCTACCACGAGATGATGTCGCACCCGGCGCTGTTCACCCATGCGCGCGCCAAGCGCGTCGTCATCATCGGCGGCGGCGACTGCGGCACCTTGCGTGAAGTACTGCGCCACGATGAAGTCGAGAAGGCCGTCCAGGTCGAGATCGATGAGCGCGTCACGCGTCTGGCCGAGAAATATTTTCCGGAATTGTGCGAAGCCAACGGCGATCCGCGCGCCGAGCTGCTGTTCATCGACGGCATCAAGTACATGGCCGAGTGCGAGCCGGATTCGCTGGATCTCGTCATCGTCGATTCCACCGATCCGGTGGGGCCGGCCGAAGGCCTGTTCAACGCGGCGTTCTATTCCAGCTGTTACAAGGCGCTGCGCCACGGCGGCATCCTCGTACAGCAGTCCGAATCGCCGCTGGTGCATCTGGACCTGATCAAGTCGATGCGTATGGCGATGAAGAGCGCCGGCTTCCAGGCCGCCAAGACCCTGAGCTTCCCGCAGCCGTGCTATCCGACCGGCTGGTGGAGCTGCACCATGGTGCGCAAGGGCGCCGACCTCGCCGGCTTCCGTGAACGCGGTGCGGCGAGCAAGCAGTTCCCGACGCGCTACTACAACGTTGACATGCATCGCGCCGCGCTGGCCCTGCCGGAATTCGTGCGCGAAGCACTCGGCGACTAGTCAGAGAAGATCAGAAAAGAGTGGAGAGGAGTGGGAAACGAGTGAGCGATCGGCCGCACCGCTGCTCTCACTTTTTTCTCACTCCTCTCCACTCTTTCTTCGTTAAGCCGTGAGCGTCTTCGCCGCCTTCGCGTTCGTTCTGTTGCTGATGGCGCTGGGCCGCTTGCTGTCCTGGCGCCGGCTCGTGCCCGACAGCGCACCGGATGCGCTCAACATCGTCGTGCTCTATGTCTGCATGCCGGCGACGATACTGCTGCAGGTACCCAAGCTGCAGCTCACCGGCGCAACACTCGGCGTGGCCCTGGTGCCCTGGATACTGCTGGCAGCGAGCACGCTGCTCGTACTTGGTGCGGCGCGTCTGCTGAAGCTGCAACGACCGGATACGGCCGTGCTGCTGCTCGAGGTGCCGCTCGGCAATACCTCGTTCCTCGGCTACGCGCTGATTCCTGTGCTGGCCAGCCCGGAGGCGATGCCGTTTGCCGTGCTGTTCGACCAGTTCGGCAGTTTCCTGATCCTGTCCACGTTCGGCCTGACCGTGATCGCGATCTACTCCGGCGGCGCGCGGCCGACGCCGGCCCTGGTGATCCGGCGTGTCGTGAGTTTTCCGCCGTTCCTTGCGCTGGTATTCGCGCTGACCCTGATGCCGGCCGAACCGCCGCGCGAAATCGCCAACGTGCTGCAGCAGCTGGCCGCGGCGATGCTGCCGATGGTCGGCATCGCACTCGGCATGCAATTGCGGCTGCGCCTGCCGCGTGCGCAGCTATTGCCTCTGGGACTCGGCCTCGCCGGCAAGCTTCTGCTGATGCCGGCACTGGCCTGGGCGCTGTGCCTGCTGTTGGATTTCGAAGCGGACGCGCGTGCCGCCGTCGTGCTCGAAGCGGCGATGCCGCCGATGATCACGGCCGCGGCCCTGGCGGCGATGGCGCGCCTGGCGCCGGAGCTGGGCTCGGCCCTGGTCGGCTACGGCGTCGTGCTGTCGATGCTGAGCCTGCCGTTCTGGCGCTGGTGGTTGGGCTATTGAGTACAGCGCGCAGTGCAGCGTGGAAAAGCGATCAGGCCAGCGCTGCGTGGTACTGCTGCGTGAGTGCGGCGACGCAGGCGGCCGGATCATGATGGCACCGCAGATACGCGCGGCCGTTGGCGACGAGCTGGACGCGCAGCGCCGCGTCGGCCTGCAGGCGTTGCACCGCCTGTACGAAGTCTTCGGCGTTGTCGGCGATCAGCAGTTCGCGGCCGGACTCGACGGCGAGCCCCGCCGCGGCCACGCGCGTGGCGACGACCGGCAGTCCGCGCGCCCAGGCTTCGAGGATACGCATGCGGATGCCCGAGCCGGTCAGCAGCGGCACCGCCGCGACCGCGCCCTCGGGGAATGCGACGGCGGAGTCCTCAGGCGCGGCATGCGCGACGACGTCGTGCCGCGCTGGGATCGGCCCGCCGAAGACATGCAGGCGCAAGCGGGTATTCCCGCGCAGGCGTGGTGCGACGCCGGCGAGCCGGCGACGCGCGG
>JAAFHE010000092.1 GCA_013298265.1 Lysobacterales bacterium
CCCCGCACCGGCACGGCGAAGATCAGCTTGCCTAGCGCGAGCACGAGCGTGACCTGCACGAGTCCGATCGCGACGAACGGCAGCACCTTGCCCAGCGTGAGTTCCCACGGCGACACCGGTGTCGCGATCAGCATCTCGAGATTGCCGCGTTCGCGTTCGCGCACGAGCGCCATCGCCGTGAACATGACCATCGTCATCGTCAGGATCACGCCGACCAGCCCAGGCACGGTGTTGACCGGCGCGCGGCGCTCCGGATTGTAGAAATTCACGACTTCCATTCCCGGTGCCGCGATCACTTCTGTACCGCGCAGGCGCGCGAGCGGATAGGCGGCAAGCTGGCGCGCGGCCTGCTGCACGACCTGATCGGTGCCGTCGACGACGAGCTGCACCGCCGGGCGGTCGCCGCGCTCGAGGCGATTCTCGAAATCCGCCGGGATCACGATGCCCACGCCGACGCGGCCTTCGCGCATCAGATCGTCGAGCTGCTGCGGCGCGGACAGCGCATGGCGCAGCGTGATGACCTGCGACGCGGCGAGTTCGGCCACGAGTTCGCGCGAACGCGCGGTATTGGCCTGGTCGAGCACGGCCGCGTCGAGATGGCGGATGTCGAGGTTGATCGCGAAGCCGAACAACAGCAGCTGCATGGTCGGGATGCCGACGATCATGGCGAAGGTCAGGCGGTCGCGGCGTAGCTGGCGCAGCTCCTTGAGCACGATGGAGAACAGGCGGCGCAGGCTCATGCGGCTGCTCCTGTTGCGGCCGTTCCCGCGGCGACGCGCGCGGGCTTGCGCGTTGCGGCGACGAAGACGTCTTCGAGATTGGGTTCGCCGCGGCGCACCTGCGCGTCGACACTGGCCGCGCGCAGGTGCTGCGCGAGGCTTGCGCTGTCCCATGCCGTGCTGGCCGCTAGCACGCGCAGTTCGGCGCCGATCTGCGCCAGCGCGACGATGCCGGCCTGCTGCTGCAGCGCCCGTTGCGCGCGGCGCGGTGCGGCGCAATCGACGAGCCAGACCACGTAAGGCAGCGCGGCGCAGAGTTCGCGCGGCGCGCCGTCGGCGACAAGGCGGCCCTGGTCGAGGATTGCCAGGCGATGGCAACGTTCGGCTTCGTCCATGTAATGCGTCGAGACGAGGATGGTGGTGCCGGCGTCGGCGAGTTCGAACAGTGAATCCCAGAATTCGCGGCGCGACTGCGGATCGACCGCGCTGGTCGGTTCGTCGAGGAACAGCAGTTCCGGCTGGTGCAGGACCGCGCCGGCCAGCGCGAGGCGCTGCTTCTGCCCGCCGGACATCGTGCCGGCGAGCTGCTTGCGCCGATCGTTGAGCCAGTAGCGCGTCAGCAGCTCGTCGATGCGTGCGCGGGCCTTTGCACGCGGAATGTCCTGCACGGCGGCGAGGAACTCGAGGTTCTCCAGCACGGTGAGATCTTCGTACAGCGAGAACTTCTGCGTCATGTAGCCGATGCGGCGCTTGAGCTGTTCGGCCTGCTGCGGTATCTGCAGGCCGAGCACCCGGATGTCGCCCGCGCTCGGCGACAGCAGGCCGCAGAGCATGCGGATCGTGGTCGACTTGCCCGACCCGTTCGGGCCGAGAAAGCCATAGACCTGCGATCGCGCGACCGTGAGGTCGACGTTGTCGACGGCAACGAGATCGCCGAAGCGGCGCGTGAGTCCGCGCGCCTGGATCGCCGCTTCAAGGCTCATGGCGCTTCGGCCTCGGCGGTCAGCGGCAGGCCGGCGGGCAGATCGGCCGGCTGAGGCGCGTTCGCGCAATTCTCGCCCGCGCAAAGCTGCAGCAGCGCTTCGGCGCGAAAGCTCAGGCGGTTGGCGTCGTCGCCGCTGAGGGCGTAGTAGGGCGTGAACGCCGCTTCGCTGCGCACGGCGCGCACGCGTGCGGAATACGCCTGCGCTACGCCGGCAATGCGCACGCGCAGCATCTGGCCCGGCTGCAGTGTCGCGCGGCGCGGCGCCGGTACGAACAGGCGCGCATAGGGCCGGTCGCCCGTGAGCAGCGAGACCACGCCGGCGCCCCGCGCCGGCTGGTCGCCGAGCTTGTACGGCAGCGCATCGACGCGGCCGGCCTGCGGTGCGCGCACGTCCAGGCGCTCCAGGTTGACGCGCAGCTCGTTGACGCGTGCCTGGGCCGCGTCGACGGCTGCATCGGCCTGATCGAGCTGCTCGGGCCGCGTGCCGTTGCTGAGTTCGAGCACGCGCGCCTGGCTCGCGGCGAAGTCGGCGCGGGTGGATTTCTGTGCGGTGTCGCGGCGGTCCAGCTCGGCCTGCGCGACGAGGCCTTTGCGGCGCAGTTCCGCGGCGCGTTCTCGCTCGCGCTGCGCATCGTTGCGGGCGGCCTCGACGCGGGCGAGATCGGCACGCGCGGCAGTCAGGGTTTCGCTGCGTGTGCCGTGCTGCAGTTCGGACTGGGCGGCACGGGCACGGCGCAGCTCGGCCTCTGCCTGGGCCAGTTGCGCCTGCGTGCGGCGCGGATCGAGCTGCAGCAGCAGTTGGCCGGCGCTCACCGTGTCGCCTTCGTGCACGGCAATGCCGATCACCGGCTCGGCCGCTTCGGCCTGTACTTCGATGCGGTCCCATTCGAGGGTGCCGAGCAGCGGCGGCGGCTGCGCGTCGCGGCTGCACGAACTCGCGAGCGGGAAAACCAGCACAACCGCCAACCGACGAAACCTGGACAGGGTGCCGCTCCGGTTCGGGAAGGGCCGCAGGAAATCAGTGCGCATCGGGAAGCTCCAGGCCGCGCAGCACGAGCGCCAGCACATGCCGGCGCAGTACCTCGGTGGTGATGTCATCGCAGGGGTAGATCGCGCGCCAGATCGGCTGCGCGGCGAGCGGAAACACGGTCAGCCCGATCAGCGACACCATCAGCAGGCGCGGATCGATATCGGGATTGATCTGTCCGTGGTGCTGCGCCTGCTGCACGACCTCGCGCACGCGGTGGGCGACGAGCGGCGCGACACGCTCGATCAGGCGCTTGCGCAACAGACCGCCTTCGTTGAGCACTTCGCGCAGCCACAATTGTGGAAACCACGGATTGGCCGACAGCAGTTCGAGCATCGTGCTGACGAAGTCCTCGACCGCACCGCGCAGGTCGCGGTCGTCGCCGGCGAGGCGCTGGCCCAGCGCCGCGGACAGCGGCTGCAGGCGTTCGTCAACGATTGCGTCGACGAGCTTGTCCTTGCTACCGAAGTAGTAGTGCAGCAGCGCCGGCGTGACCTTCGCCTTGCGCGCAATCAGGGAGAGTGGCGTCGCTGCTATGCCCTGCTCGGCGAACAGGCGCAGGGCGACATCGAGCAGGTGGACGCGGGCATCGTTGTCGCGGCCCGGGCCGGTGCTCGCGGTGGGACGGCCGCGGCGGCGCGGCGTGGTGGGCGAGGGTTTTGGCGGCTTCGGCATGTGCCGTAATTTAATTGATGATGAATTTAATTTGCAAGCGATGGCGGGAATTGGGAATTGGGAATTGGGAATTGGGAGTCGGGTCGCGCACCTGGCAGACTTCGGAGAAAAACAGTCGCTCGCGCCATCCAAACGCGTAATCCCTGCGGACGCGCTGCGAAGCGATCGATTCGCCGACAGCGGTTTCGTTCTGTTCGTTGGTCGTCGGTATCGTCGCGGCGCCGGCGCAACCCTGGTCGCCCGGTCGCGTTGGATCGCAGCGATAGCCTTTTTCCGGCCAGTTGCTACTGCGGCAAGGTGCCGCGTTCCGCCGTGTGCAAGGCGCGGCGAGAATGGGGCCGACACCACTGGCCGAGGTCTGCTTGCCACGATTTCTGCTGTTGCCGGGCCTGGACGGTACCGGCGAGCTGCTGCGTGAATTCGCCGACGTACTCGCGTCGCTCGGGCCGGTCGAGATCCTGCGCTATCCCGCTGACCGTCCGCGCGATTACGACGCCCTGTGTTCGGAACTTGCGGCGCAGGCGCATATCGATCGCGACAGCGTGGTGCTTGCCGAATCCTTCGCCGGTCCCCTCGGCATCGCGCTGGCGGCGCGCGCCACGGTGCCGCCGCGCGCGCTCGTCCTGAGTGCTTCGTTCGCCGTGAGTCCTCTGCCGTGGCTGCGCCGGCTCGCGCCGCTGACGCACTGGCTGCCGGTGCACGGCGTGCCGCGGCGATTGTCCGACGCGCTGCTGCTTGGCCGCTGGGCGACGCCGCGCTGGTCGGCGAAGCTCGACGCAGCGCTACGCCAGGTGCCGGCACCCGTACTGCGCGCCCGCCTGCGCGCAGCACTCTGCGTGGACTGGCGCCACGAACTGCGCGCGCTTGCGTGTCCCGTGCTGTACCTGCAGGCCACGGCCGATCGCGTGATTCCGCCCTATGCGGCGCGCTGCATCGTGGCGCAGCGTGCGGACCTCGTCCGCGTGCGGATCGAAGGACCGCATTTTCTGCTGCAGGCGGCGCCGCAAGCCGCAGTAGAGGCGATAGCGCATTTCCTGGCGTCGCTGCCTGGTCAATGAGCGTGGCGGATTCCCGTCGTCACGGTGATCTGCCAAGCTCGACGCTTCCACCAGCCTCCGCCTATGACTACCCCGTCCTACCTTGCCGCTGCTTTCTGCGCCCTGGCGTTCGCGCTGGCGCTCGCGTTCCGCCGCCATCGCGCTGCGCAACTGCTCGCGGCGACGTCGCTCGCCGTTGGCGTGCTGTCGCTGCCCCCCGGCAGCGGCGTTCTGGCAGACCGCAGCTCATCGGCGGTGACGCTGTTCCTGCCCTGGTGCTGGCTGCTGGCGCTGCTGCTGCCCGAGCCGCCGCTGCGTTCGCGCCGCATGCTCGCGTTCGCCGGGGTGCTGGCACTGGCGGTCTGGCTTACGGCGATCGCGCCGGCACATGTCTGGAGCGCGTTTGAACAGGCCTTGCCGCTGGGTTGGCTGGCCTGGCGTCCGGGACGCACGGCACTGGTGCTGAATCTGCTCGCGGTAGCGATTGCGGCCGGCCACTGGCTGTACTGGCGCCGGCCGCTCGATGCGGCGATCGCGTTCGCGCTGCTGCTCAGCGCCGGTGGCTGGCTGCAGCTCGCCGGCATCGGCCTGCACGGCTGGTTTGTGGCCGGCGCGGCGATCATGGGCCTGGGCGTGGTCTATTCCTCCTGGCGCCTGGCCTTCCTCGATGCGCTGACCGGCCTGCCGAACCGGCGCGCGCTGGACGAGACACTGGCGCGCCTGTCCGGCGACTACGCCCTGGCCATGGTCGACGTCGACCACTTCAAGCAGTTCAACGACAAGCACGGCCACGATGCGGGCGACCGTGTGCTGATCGCCGTCGCGCGCAGCCTCGCGCAGACGCCCGCGGCGCAGGCGTTCCGCTTCGGCGGCGAGGAGTTCTGCCTGCTGTTCCGCCGGCCCGAACTGGCCAAGGCGGCGTGCGAAGAGGCGCGAGCCTCGATCGAGGCGCTCCAGGTGGACCTGCCGCGCAAGCCTGCGCCGGTCAAGGGCAGCGCGAAGAGCGCGGGCAAGAGTGCAGTGCCGAAGCGACAGCCCGCGGTGCAGGTGACGGCCAGCATCGGCGTGGCCCCGCGCAGCCCGGTACGGCGCGGCGTCGACGAGGTGCTCAAGGCTGCCGACCAGTGTCTGTACAAGGCCAAGGACAAGGGGCGCAATCAGGTCGTCGCGACGGCATAGGCGCGCCCGCCCTGAGAGTTTCAGCACGCATGCAAGCATATTGACGGGGAAATCGATGAGGATCACGAAGGACTGCGCGCGTCGGCTGGCCGCTGCCCTGCTTGCGCTGCTGCTGGGCATGACCACGGCCCACGCGGTCGACACGGACAAGCCGCTCGCCGACGGCGAAGGCTGGCTTGCGGTGCTCATCGACAACGATGCCGACATTTCCTCGGTACGGTTCGACGGGCCGGGACTGTTCGGCGACGGACTCGTCAAAGATCTCGGCGACGGCCGCAACGTACGGGTGCTGCGTGCGAAGGCGGGCAAATATCGCTGGTCTATGCTCAACCGGCCGAGCCAGTACATCGATCAGGCCGGGATGTATTTCAATGTCCCGCGCAACACGCAGTTCGAGTTCACCGTCGAGGCGGGCAAGCTGAACTACCCGGGCAACTTCATCGTCAGGACGACCGGGCTGCGTTCCCTCGTGTTCTCCCGCTCCAACCATGCGCTGCAGGCGATGATGGGGCTGGACCACACCTTCCCGGGCCTGCGCGGCAGGTACCCCTGGCGCAACGACGTCAGCTCGCCGGATCCGTTTGAGGCATTCGCCGCGGCCACTATCAAGCCCGACAGCTCGGCGGCGCTGCTGGCTTCCGGCGAAGCGGATGCACGCAAGACCGCTGCGGCGGAGGTGGACCAGAAGTTCGCCGACGCGTTCAACGACGTCTACGCAGCGCCGCGGGCGCTTTGGCCGCTGTTGAGTCCGGACGGCCGGCTGCTGGCGTTCAAGGAGCGGCGCGGTGACAACGAAGTCGCCGTCGTCGTCGACCTGGCCAGCGGCACGTCGCTGGACCTGACGGCCGTGCCGGGTCAGATCGATCGGCTGGCCTGGGGCGGCAACCGCGGCCTCTACGTCGGCGTTGTCGTGGAAACGGCCAAGGTCCTGGCGTCGGTGCAGGGCAAGTCCTTGAACGTGCCGATGGCGCTGGCCTCGGGACTGGAGTTCATCCGGCTCGGCGACGGTGAGCTCGCGGCCGGCAATCTGACGCGCCTGCACCTGCCCGGCGCGGTCTGGCTCGTCGATGCGCTCTACGAAGACGGCGACAGCGGCATCGTCGCCCGCATCGACAGCCGCGGCGAGGCGCACGTCTTCGCCTTCGACGAAAAGGCGCGCAGCTTCGATGTCAAGGATTTCCGCAGCGAGCGGCGACTCGACAAGGGAATCGAGGACGCCTACGCGTTCTTCGTTGACGCCACCGGCGCGCTGCGCGGCGCCTTCGTGGCGGGCAAGGGCGGTACACATTCGGTCGCGGTGCGCGCGGACGATGGCAGGTGGACGGTGCATCCGCCGCTGCCAGGCAACATTAACCTGCGTGCGGTGACACTGAGTGCTGACGGCAAGAGCCTCATCGTGCTGACCGATTTTGAGCGCGAGCAGATCGAGATGGCATCGCTGGATCTGGCGAGCGGGCGCATCGGCGCGACCCTGGTCGCCGAGCCCGGTGCGGATCTGGTCGGCGCGGTGATCCGCACGCGCGACCGCGCCGTGATCGGCGGGAATTTCTACCGCAACGGCATGCTGCAGACGCGATTCCTGCCTGGCGACGACCAAGCCCTGCTGGCCGGTGTTTCCAAACAGTTTCCGGACGCCAATGTCGCGGTGTGGGACGACAGCCTGGATGGCAAGCGGCTCGTGCTGAGCGTCAGTTCGGAGACCGATCCAGGCAGCTATTACCTGTTCGATCGCGACGAGCGCCGCATCGAGAAACTCATTGATGCGTACGACCCGTTCAGGCACATCAAGCCAGTGGCTTCGACGGTATTCACCGTCAAGGCGGCCGACGGGCTCAACGTCGATGCCTTTCTGTCGCTACCCGCCGGCGTGAAGGGCAGCGCGCCGCTGGTCGTTATGCCGCACGGCGGACCGATCGGCGTAAGCGACCGGCGCGGCTTCGATCCGCTGGTGCAGATGCTCGCCAACAGCGGCTTCGCGGTGTTGCGCGTCAACTATCGCGGTTCCGGCGGTTCCGGCCGTGCGTTCGCGCAGGCTGGCTACGGCAAGTGGGGCCGCGAGATCGAAGCCGACGTGGCGCTGGCGCTGGATCACGCGCTGGCGAAATTCCCGCTCGACCGCGACCGCGTCGCGCTCTGGGGCGCGAGCTACGGCGGCTATTCCACGCTGATGGGCCTGATCCGCGAACCCGAGCGCTACCGCTGCGGCGTGGCCATCGCGCCGGTCACCGATCTGCCGCTGCTGTTCAGTTCGAGCGACTGGGCCCGCGACCCGAATACCGTCGCGCTCATGAAGCGCATCGTCGGCGACCCGGACACGTCGCTGGTCGAACTGCGCGAGTACTCGCCGGCCTATCAGTTCCAGCGCCTGAAAAGGCCGCTGATGCTGATCCACGGCATGGCCGACACGCGCGTCTCGTTCGAGCATTCCTGGCGCCTACGCAGCCTGCTCGCCGCAACAGGCTCGCCGCCAGCCTGGCTGCCGCTGCCGGGCGCGGAGCATTCGCTGTCGCGAGTCAAGGACCGGCTGGCCGTGCACGTGGCCAGCGATGTGTTCTTGCGCGACTGCCTGGCGGCGAAGACGCCACCGTAGGCGTAGACCCGGAACGCAGAGCATAGGCACGCCGCGGTGCGGCGTTCGATCGGCGAATCACTGTTGCCCGTTTCTCAACAACCTGCTGGGGCACAATGGCCGCCGGGGTAGCATGCGGAGTTCCGCTCATGAAGGGATATCGGTTGGTGGCGGCTGGTCTGCTGCTCGCGACCGCGGCCTGCGTCGCAGGCTGCCAGAGCGCCTACTTCGGCGCGCTGGAGAAGATCGGCATCGCCAAGCGCGACGTGCTGCTCGACCGCGTCGAAGCGGCGCGCGGTTCGCAGGGCGAGGCGGAGCAGGCCTATGTCGATGCGCTGACCGCGTTCCGCGCGGTCGTCAGCGTCGAGGCGGGCGAACTCGAGGCGGTCTATCTGAAGCTCAAGGCCAGCCACGACGAAGCCGCTGCGCGGGCGCAGGCCTTCGGCGAGCGCATCAGCGCGGTGGAATCAGTGGCCGATGCCTTGTTCAAGGAATGGGAAGGTGAGCTTGCCCAGTACGGCGATGCGACGTTACGCGCGAAATCCAAAGCCCAGCTCGACCGCACGCGCAGCCGCTATCGCACCGTCGACCAGGCCATGCGCCGCGCCGAGGCGAGCTTCAGGCCGGCGCTGAAACTGCTCGGCGACCAGGTGCTGTACCTCAAGCACAACCTCAACGCCGCGGCGATCGGCGCGATCAAGGACGAGCTGCCGCGCCTGCAGGCCGATGCCGCCGGACTGCAACGCGACGTGCAGCGCGCGACGGCGGAGGCGGACCGGTTTCTCAAGGAGTTTCGCGTCGAGGCGAACTGAGCCTCTACGCAGTCCCGGCGATCGGCAACCTGGGCGCCCCAGAAGACGGCGGCCTTACCCCCGCCTGTCCCGCTGGCGCAGTGGGCACCGCTCCCGCCTTCTGGCCTATAATCCGCGGCCCGCGACCCCCGGTCGGTCGCCACGCGGCGCCGCGCCGCGTCCCGGATTCAATCCCACGGAGTCATCCATGAGCATCGAACAGCTGGAAAGCATTGCCCAGGCGATGGTCGCCCCGGGCAAGGGCATCATCGCGATCGACGAGTCGAATACCACGATCAAGAAGCGTTTCGACGGCGTCGGTATCGAATGCACCGAAGACACGCGTCGCGCCTACCGCGAAATGCTGCTGACCGCGCCGAACCTGTCCGATCACATCTCCGGCGCGATCCTGTACGACGAAACGCTGCGCCAGTCCTCCCGCGGCGGCGTGCCGTTCACCAAGATCATGCTCGACCACGGCATCCTGCCGGGCATCAAGGTCGACAAGGGTCCGCATGCGCTGGCCGGCTTCCCCGGCGAGCTGGTCACCGAAGGCCTCGACGGCCTGCGCGACCGCCTCCGGGAATACGCGAACCTCGGCGCCAAGTTCGCCAAGTGGCGCGCCGTCATCACCATCGGCGAGGACATGCCGAGCTCCACCTGCATCGAAGCCAACTGCCACGCGCTGGCGCGCTATG
>JAAFHE010000093.1 GCA_013298265.1 Lysobacterales bacterium
CATTCCCGCGTAGGCGGGAATCCAGTGACTTCAGACCTTTTCGCCCCAGCAGGACGCTGGATCCCCGCCTACGCGGGGATGACGGGGCTTAAGTCAGTGCCATTCGTGCCCGACATTGGTCGCAGCACCGCTTTGCGGGCCGCAGCGTGGCTGTGCAGGCCACGCCGATCCGGACCGCCGTGCAGCGCGCCGCCTTAGCCCTCTCCCCCAAGCGCATTGACGCGCTCGGGAGAGAGGGAGTCACGGATGCAAAATTTTGCTTACTGATCGCAAAAAATAAACAACGCCTACAAATCAACTCCGCCGCTTCGCATTCGCTTCGAAATAACTCGGGAAGGTCGACCGCGGCAGGTAGCGGCCGGCGCCGCGTTCGGCGCGCAGGTCGCCGTCGGTCCAGACCAGCTTGCCCGCGGCGACGGTATGGCGCGCGAGGCCCTGCACCGTGCGGCCTTCGAAGATGTTGAAGTCGACGTTCTGGTGGTGCGTGCTCGCCGAGATCGTGCGCGTCGCGGCCGGATCCCAGACCACGAGGTCGGCATCGGCGCCGACCTCGACCGCGCCCTTGCGCGGATACAGGTTGAAGATGCGCGCGGCGTTGGTAGAAGTCACCGCGACGAATTCGCTGGGCGTCAGGCGGCCGGTGTTGACGCCGTAGTGCCACAGCACGCCCATGCGGTCCTCGACGCCGCCGCACCCGTTCGGGATGCGCGTGAAGTCGTCCTTGCCGGCGGCCTTCTGCGGCGCGCAGAAGGTGCAGTGATCGGTTGCGGTCGTGTGCAGGTGACCCGCCTGCAGCGCCTGCCACAAGGCATCCTGGTGGTGCTTGGGGCGGAACGGCGGACTCATGACATGGGCCGCGGCGCGCGTGAAGTCCGTATCGAGATAGACCGAATCGTCGAGCAGCAGATGCCCGCCGAGCACTTCGCCGAACACGCGCTGGCCTTCGCCCCGCGCGCGTGCGATTTCCTGCACCGCTTCGCGCGCCGACACATGCACGATGTACAACGGCACGCCGATGACTTCGGCGATGCGGATCGCGCGGTTGGCCGCTTCGCCTTCGACGGCGCTCGGCCGCGACAGCGGATGCGACGACGGTCCGGTCTTGCCTTCGGCCAGCAACTGCTTCTGCAGCTGGTAGACGAGCTCGCCGTTCTCCGCGTGCACGGTCGGCAGCGCGCCGAGTTCCAGCGCGCGGCGGAAGCTGTTCACGAGGATCTCGTCGTCGGCCATGATGGCGCCTTTGTACGCCATGAAGTGCTTGAAGCTGGCCACCCCGTGTTCATTGGCGAGCACGCCCATTTCGCGATGCACCGACTCGTCCCACCAGGTCACGGCGACATGGAAGGCGTAGTCCGACGCAGCCTTTTCCGCCCAGCCGCGCCAGGTGTGGAACGCCTCGAGCAGCGACTGCTGCGGGTTGGGAATGACGAAGTCGATGATGCTGGTCGTGCCGCCGGCGAGACCCGCCGCAGTGCCCGAATAGAAGTCGTCGCTCGCGACCGTGCCCATGAAGGGCAGTTCCATGTGCGTATGCGGATCGATGCCGCCGGGCATGACGAGCTGCCCGCCGGCGTCGACGATCACGGCGCCGGCCGGGGCATCCAGGTCAGTACCGATCTGCGCGATGCGTCCGTCGATGCAGAGCACATCGGCACGGTAGCTGTGGGTGGAATCGACGACGGTGCCGCCGCGGATCAGAAGGGTCATGGAGTGTCTCCGGACTGGATGCGGCATGGTTGCTGCCGGCGAATGACTAGGACGGCGGAGCGCGGCAATCTGGCGGCAAAGCAGACACCATCCCCACCCAACCCTCCCCTTGAAGGGGAGGGCTTGTTACGGCCGTATGCGCGTAGCCTGGAACGGCCGTAAATACCGCCCCCTTCAAGGGGGACGGAAGCGGTGGCGGAGAACCGCAAGATTCTCACTGTCTCCTGAGCCGGACGGGCCGGAGGGCTTGGATGGGGATGGTGTTCGCCGTGCACGTCATGCCGCCCTGTTCAATGCGGCTGAACCAGCGATTCACGCGAAACCACGCCACGCATCAGCACCGCATAGACGATCGCCGAAATGCCAAGCCCCGCGAACCACGCATAGGTATAGAGAATCTTGAACGCCTCCGGCACGCCCGCGAAGGACTGCGGAAAGGCCGCATGCAGGAACCCGGGCAGGTTCGGCAGCACGCCTGCCAGCAGCGCGATGATCGCGGCCGGGTTCCAGCCGTTGCGGTAGGCGTAGATGCCGCGTTCCTCGAATAGCTGTTTCACGTCGAGCTGCGTGTTCCTGAGCACGTAGTAGTCGACCAGCATGATGCCGGCGACCGGCCCGAGCAGCGCGGAATAACCGACGAGCCAGGTGAAAATGTATCCTTGTGTGCTTTCGAGAATCTTCCACGGCATCGCGAGCAGCGCGACGCCCGCGGTGATCAGGCCGCCGGTGCGGTAGGAGATGCGCTTGGGATTCAGGCTCGCGAAGTCGTAGGCCGGGCCGACGAGGTTGGCCGCGAGGTTGCAGCACATGGTGTCGAGCGTCAGCACCAGCAGCGCGAGGCCTACGCCGATGCCGGTGAAGCGGCTGGACAGATCCACCGGATCCCAGATCGCCTTGCCGTAGATCACGACCGTCGCCGAGGTCACGATGACCGACATCAGCGCGAGCAGGCCCATCGGAACCGGCAGGCCGATGGTCTGGCCGATGAGCTGGTCGCGCTGCGAGCGCGCGAAGCGGGTGAAGTCGGGGATGTTCAGCGCGAGCGTGGCCCAGAAACCGACCATCGCCGTCAGCGAGGGCCAGAACACTACCCAGAACAGACCGGCCTTCTCGCCGCCTTCGACGAATTTCGATGGCATCGACATCATGCTGCCGAAGCCGCCGGCATGGCTCAGCGCCCAGCCGACGAGGAACAGGCACATGACGATCTTGATCGGCGCGGACACGGTTTCCAGCCAGCGGATCGAGTCCGTGCCGTGTACGACGAAGTAGAGCTGCAGCGCCCAGAACGCGAGGAAGCAGACAAACTGTCCGGCGTTGATGCCGAGCAGCGGCAGCACATCGGACTGCAATGCGTTGCCGGTGATGATGTTGAGCAGCGTGTACATGGCCAGGCCGCCGAACCAGGTCTGGATGCCGTACCAGCCGCAGGCGACGACCGCGCGCAGCAGCGCCGGCAGCTTGGCACCCTGCGTGCCGAAGGACGAGCGCACCAGCACCGCATACGGGATGCCGTACTTGGTACCGGCGTGACCGATCAGCAGCATCGGCACGAGCACGATGGCGTTGCCGAGCAGCACCGTCGTCACCGCCTGCCACGGCGACATGCCCTGGTCGATCAGCCCCGCCGCGAGCGTATACGACGGGATGCACATGACCATCCCGACCCAGAGCGCCGCAAAGTGATACCAGGTCCAGGTGCGCTGGGCCGCAGTGGTCGGCGCCAGGTCGGCGTTGTACAGGTCGCCTTGCGAGACGTTCGTGTCGCTCGCGGGTGTTGCGCTCATCGACGGCTCCGGGGCGGTTGGTCTGACGGACGGCTGAGGTTACGGTTTCGCGCTGCCCTGCGCTACGCCGTTTCCTTGACCCGGCCCGGGTTGTTCTCGTGCGTGGTCCAGTTGGCGTAGCCGCCCTCGTCGACGCGCACCATGCTGATGCAGTTGTCGACCGGACACACATGCATGCACAGGTTGCAGCCGACACATTCCCCGTTGATCACCTCGAAGTGCCGCTTGCCGTCCTTTTCCTTGACGATAGCCTGGTGCGCGGTGTCCTCGCAGGCGATGTGGCAAAGGCCGCACTTGATGCATTTGTCCTGGTCGATCAGCGCCTTGATGTCGTACTTGAGGTTGAGGAACTTCCAGTCGGTGACGTTGGGCACGGCGCGGCCGCGGAAGTCCTCTAGCGTGCGGTAGCCCTTCTCGTCCATCCAGTTCGACAGTCCCGAGATCATGTCGTCGACGATGCGGAATCCGTAGTGCATGGCGGCGGTGCAGACCTGCACGTTGCCGGCGCCCAGGGCCATGAACTCGGCCGCGTCGCGCCAGGTACCGATGCCGCCTATCGCGGAGATCGGCAGGTTCCGCGTCTCGCTGTCGCGCGCGATCTCGGCGACCATGTTCAGCGCGATCGGCTTGACCGCCGGCCCGCAGTAGCCGCCGTGCGTGCCCTTGCCGTCGACGGTCGGCGTCGGCGCCATGATGTCCAGATCGACCGAGACGATGGAGTTGATCGTATTGATCAGCGACACCGCGTCGGCGCCGCCGCGGAATGCGGCGCGCGCCGAGTGGCGTATGTCGGTGATGTTCGGTGTGAGCTTCACGATGCAGGGCAGGCGCGAGTGCTGCTTGACCCAGCGCGCGACCTGTTCGACGTATTCGGGCACCTGGCCGACGGCCGAGCCCATGCCGCGCTCGGACATGCCGTGCGGGCAGCCGAAGTTGAGTTCGACCGCATCGCAGCCGGTGTCTTCCACCATGGGAAGAATGTACTTCCACGACTCCTCGTCGCAGGGCACCATCAGCGAGACGATCATGGCGCGGTCGGGCCAGTCGCGCTTGACCTGGCGGATCTCGTCGAGATTTACCTGCAGCGGACGGTCGGTGATGAGCTCGATGTTGTTGAGGCCGGCGATGCGCTGGCCGTTCCATTGCACCGCACCGTAGCGCGAACTCACGTTGACGACATGCGGGTCGAGGCCAAGCGTCTTCCAGACCACGCCGCCCCAGCCCGCTTCGAACGCGCGGTTGACGTTGTAGGCCTTGTCGGTCGGCGGCGCGGAGGCGAGCCAGAACGGATTCGGCGAACGCACGCCGACGAAGGTGTTGCGCAGGTCCGCCATCTCAGTTCTCCGCGTTTGCGTGGGTGCCCAGGCGCGCATGGATCGCGCGCGCCGCGCGCTTGCCGTCTTCGACCGCCTGTACCGTGAGGTCCACCTTGCTGCCGACACAGTCACCGCCGGCCCAGACGCCGCGTACCGAGGTCTCGAATTCGGCGTTGACGACGATGCGGCCGTGGCTGGTTTCCACCACGGCACTGCCCTCGCCGTTCGCGCGCGGCGCGAGCAGCACCTGGCCGATGGCCTTGAGCACGCTGTCGGCCGGCAGGCTCAGGAACTCACCGGTGCCGAGCAGGCGGCCGGACTCGTCGAGCTGGGTGTATTCGAATTCAATCGCGGCCACGGCGCCGTCACCGAGGATGCGGCGTGGCTGCGCCCATTCGATCACGTTCACGCCCTGGGTCTTGGCGAACTCCTGCTCGGCCCAGGTCGCGCTCATGCTGCGGCTGCCGCGGCGATAGACCAGGGTCACCGATTCGGCACCGAGCTTGCGGCTCTGCACTGCTGCGTCGATCGCGGTATTGCCACCGCCGATCACGACGACGCGGCGGCCGACCGGCAGTTGCGCAAGATCGTCGCACTGGCGCAGGTCGGCGATGAAGTCGACCGCGTTGCGCACGCCCGCCAGTTGTTCGCCCTCGATGCCGAGCGCGTTGACGCCGGACAGGCCCAGTCCGAGGAATACCGCGTCGTAATCGCGGCGCAGATCGGAAAGATGCAGGTTTTCGCCGAGCGCCCGGTTGCCTTCCCAGGCGATGCCACCGATGCCGAGCAGCCACTGAATCTCGCGCGCGGCGAAATCGAGCACCTTGTATTCGGCGATGCCGTATTCGTTGAGACCGCCCGGCTTGGGCTTGGCATCGAAGATCGTGACCTCGTGGCCGGCGCGCGCGAGCGCATGTGCACAGGACAATCCGGCAGGACCTGCACCGACAACGGCAACGCGCTTGCCACTGGCCGGTGCGCGGTCGAACAGCACCGCGTCGCTGTCGAACACCCAGTCGGTCGCGTAGCGCTGCAGCGCGCCGATCTGCACCGGCTGCGATTCCGCCGTGTTGCGCACGCAACTGCCCTCACAGAGGATCTCGGTCGGACAGACCCGCGCACACATGCCGCCGAGCACATTCGCCCCGAGGATGTCCTGCGCCGCACCGCGCAGATTGTCGGTCGTGATGCGGCGGATAAAGCTCGGGATGTCGATGCCGGTCGGACAGGCCTGGATGCACGGCGCGTCGTAGCAGAAATAGCAGCGCTGTGCAGCGATCAGCGCGGCCTGGCGATCGAGGGGCGGCGAGACGTCATCGAAATTCTGCGCCAGCGTGGCGGCCGGCAGACGCGCGGCGGCGATGTCGGCGGTGTCTTTGCGGGGCATTCGGGCTCCTGGGTTTGGTGCGGTTGCCTGGGAGTGCTGGGCTCTCTCGGGTCTTGGGCGAGAGCGTGTTCTTGAGCCCTCTCCCCCGCGTTTGCGCGGGGGGAGAGGGCGTTTGCAGCGATCAGCTCTGCGCGCGCTCGAGCATCGCATGCAGCAGCACATTCGCGCCGGCTTCGATCCATTCCGGCGTCGCGTCCTCGATCTCGTTGTGGCTGATGCCGCCGATGCAGGGCACGAAGACCATGCTCGTCGGCGCGACTTTCGCGAGATAGCAGGCGTCGTGGCCGGCGCCGGAGACGATGTCGCGGTGCGAGTAGCCGAACTTCTGCGCACCGGCGCGTACCGAGGCGACACAGTCGGCGTCGAAGGCGACCGGCGCGTAGTAGAAGATCTGCTCAAGCGACGTCACCTCGACGGCTGCCTCGCGCGCTGCCACGGCGATGCCGGCGCGCAGGTCGGCGTCCATCTGCGAGAGCACCGCGTCTTCCGGATGGCGGATATCGACGGTGAAGAACACGCGGCCCGGAATCACGTTGCGCGAATTCGGATGCACCTGCAGCATGCCGACGGTCGCGCAGGCGTAGGGCGCGTATTTGTGGCCGATCGCGTTGACGAGCTGGATGACTTTCGCCGCGCCGAGCAGTGCATCGCGGCGGCGAGGCATCGGCGTCGGGCCCGCATGCGATTCCTGGCCGGTGAACACGACCTCGTACCAACGCTGGCCCTGCGCCGCGTGTACGACGCCGATGGTCGTGCCTTCGGCTTCGAGGATAGGTCCCTGCTCGATAGGCAGCTCAAACGCCGCGTGGATAGCCCGGCCGCCGACGGGCTGGTCGCCGGCATAGCCGATGCGCGCGAGTTCCTCGCCCATGGTCTAGCCGTCGACATCGGCGCGCGAAAGGCCGTAGTCGAGCGAAAACACGCCGGCGAACACGCCCGAAGACACCATCGCCGGTGCGAAGCGCGAGCCCTCTTCGTTGGTCCAGATCACGACTTCGATCGCGCGCCGCGTCGTGATGCCGTGGTCGTTGAGGCTGCGGATCACTTCGAGCCCGCCGAGCACGCCGTAGATACCGTCGAACCTGCCGCCGGTAGGCTGCGAGTCCGCATGCGAGCCGGTAATGACCGGCGCGAGGCTGTCGTCGCTGCCGGCGCGGCGCGCGAACACATTACCCATCCTGTCCACACTGATCGTGCAGCCCGCCTCCTTGGCCCAACGCACGAACAGGTCGCGGCCCTGCTTGTCGAGGTCGGTCAGCGCGAGGCGGCAGACGCCGCCCTTCGGCGTCGCGCCGATCCGCGCCATTTCCATAAGGCTGTCCCAGAGGCGGGAGCCGTTGATGTGAAGCCGTTTGGCGGAGTGCTGGAGCGCAGCGTTCATGGCGGCGTCGATCCGGATGAGAAGTGGCAAGGAAAAGAGACAAGAGGAGTGAGAAACGAGTAAGGGCGGATGGAGAGTGGCAAGGAATAAAAAGAGAGCCGGCACGCTTTTACTCTTTCCTCACTCCTCTCCCTTCTTTCCTCGCTCACGTATGCGGCATCACGAACTGCGCGCCGGCGCGAATGCTCGTCGGCCAGCGCGTCGTCACGGTCTTCAGGCGCGTGTAGAAACGCACGCCTTCGGGTCCGTAGACGTGATGGTCGCCGAACAGCGAGGCTTTCCAGCCGCCGAAGCTGTGGAAGGCCATAGGCACGGGAATCGGCACGTTGATGCCGACCATGCCGATCTGCACGCGCTGGGTGAAGTCGCGCGCGGCGTCGCCGTCGCGCGTGAACAGCGCGACGCCGTTGCCGTATTCGTGCGCGTTGACCAGCGCGACGGCTTCCTCGTACGTGCTCACACGCATCAGCGACAGCACCGGCCCGAAGATTTCCTCGCGGTAGATGCGCATGCCGGGCTGGACGTGATCGAACAGGCAGCCGCCGAGGAAGAAGCCCTCTTCGCACCCGGCTACGCGATGACCGCGGCCATCGACGACGAGCTGCGCGCCTTCGTCGACGCCGATGTCGACGTAGTCCTTGACCTTGTCGCGGTGCGCGCGGGTGATCAGCGGACCCATGTCCATGGCCGCGTCATCGCCGCGGCCGATCTTGAGCGCAGCCACCCGCGGCGCGAGTTTCGCGACCAGCTGGTCGGCCGTCTCGTCGCCGACCGCGACGGCGACCGAGATCGCCATGCAGCGCTCGCCGGCCGAACCATAGCCGGCGCCGAGCAGCGCGTCGGCGGCCTGGTCGAGATCCGCATCGGGCAGCACGACCATGTGGTTCTTCGCACCGCCGAGCGCCTGCACGCGCTTGCCCGCGGCGCAGCCGGTCGCATAGATGTAGCGCGCAATCGCCGTGGAACCGACGAAGCTCACGGCAGCGATGTCCGGATGCGCGAGGATGGCATCGACAGCGACCTTGTCGCCCTGCACGATGTTGAACACGCCGGATGGCAGGCCGGCTTCGGTGAGCCAGTCCGCCAGCAGCAGCGACGGCGAGGGATCGCGTTCCGACGGCTTGAGCACGAAGCAGTTGCCGCAGGCGATGGCGATCGGAAACATCCACAGCGGCACCATGGCCGGGAAGTTGAACGGCGTGATACCGGCGACCACGCCGAGCGGCTGGCGCAGGCTGTGCGAATCGACCGCGCTGCCGACGTTCTCGGTCATCTCGCCCTTGAGCAGCTGCGGAATGCCGCAGGCGAACTCGACGACCTCGATGCCACGCTGCACTTCGCCGAGCGCGTCGCTGTGGGTCTTGCCGTGTTCGGCGGTGATCGCCGCGGCGAGTTCGTCAGCGCGCTGCTCGATGATCTCGCGCAGCTTGAACAGTACGCGCGCGCGCCTGAGCGGCGGCGTCTGCGACCAGGCCGGGAACGCGGCGCGTGCGGCCCGAACCGCTGCATCGACGTCGGTCGGCGTGGCCAGCGCGAGGCGCCCGGTCTGCTCGCCGGTGGCCGGGTTGTAGACCGGCGTCGTGCGCGCCTCGTCGGAGCTGTGCCGTTCGCCGGCGATGAAGTGCGGAATGATGGCGGGGGCTAGCATGGGGTCTCCTTCGGAGCGGGAATGGGGAATCGGGAGTCGGGAATCGTCAAAGCGGGCCGAGGTACTTTGCGGAGCAGGGCTGCACGCATTGCGCTCTACGATTCCCGATTCCCGATTCCCAGCCGTCAAGCGACGGCTCGAATGCAGGCACGCACGCCTTCGATCATCTGCTCCAGTTCCGTGTCGGTCGTGATGACCGGCGGCGCCATCGCGACCGTGTCGCCGGTGAAGCGCAGCAGCAGGCCGCGCTTCAAGCCTTCCTCGAACAGGCGCAGGCCGCGCAGTCCCGGCTGGCCCGGCAGCGAGGACAGTTCCACCGCCGCGGACGCACCGCAGTTGCGGATGTCGATCACGTTGGGCTCGCCCTTGAGCGTATGTACG
>JAAFHE010000094.1 GCA_013298265.1 Lysobacterales bacterium
ACTGCGGTCGAGTTGCTGCACCATCGCTTCAAGGCCGAGCTGAAGATTGCCCAGGCCGCCGAACGCGCTCACGGCGTCGTCCACGTCGACGCGCAGGATGCTTGCGATGCTGGCTTCGAGTGCGGCGGTATCCTGGCTGCCGCTGGTTGCCGTTGCACGCACGAGCGCGGCGGCCTGGAACACGCCGGCCAATGCGATGACTTGAGCTTCGTTCATGCCTTCATCCTTGTGCTGAAAGCCCGCCGTAGGGCGCATCGGTGGCCGCGATCACCGCGCCGCCGAGGCATTCCTCGCCTGTGTAGAACACGACGGACTGGCCCGGCGTGACCGCGCGCTGTGCTTCGTCGAAATGCACGTTGAGGCCGGTGCCGGCAAATTCCAGGGTGCAGGTTTGGTCGGCCTGGCGATAGCGTGTCCTGGCCGTGCAGCGCAGCCCGTCTGCAGGTGCTACGCCGGCGGTCCAGCTGGCTTCATCCGCGCGCAGCCGGCACGAGTCCAGCCACTGATTGCTGTTGCCCTGGGCGACGATGAGCCGGCGCGTCGCGACGTCCTTTCCGACAACATACCAAGGTTGGCTGTCCGCATCGCGGCGTCCGCCGATGCCCAGACCCTGGCGCTGGCCCAGCGTGTAGTACATGACGCCCTGGTGCTCGCCGACAGCAACACCTTCCGGCGTGACGATCTCGCCGGCCTGGGCCGGGATGTACTGCGCCAGGAACTCGCGGAAATCACGCTCGCCGATGAAGCAGATGCCGGTGGAATCTTTCTTGGCGTGAGTGACCAGGCCGGCCTCGCGCGCGAGCTCGCGCACCTGTGGCTTGGGCAGCTCGCCGACCGGGAATTCAGTGGCGGCGAGCTGGGCCTGGCCCAGTGTGTACAGAAAGTAGCTCTGGTCCTTGTTGTCGTCGCGGCCGCGCAGCAGGCGGTAGCGCCCGTCGGCCTCGTCGACTCGGGCGTAGTGCCCGGTCGCGATCTTGTCGGCGCCGAGTTCGTGGGCCTGGTCGAGAAAGGTGCGGAACTTGATCTCGCGATTGCATAGCACGTCCGGATTCGGCGTACGGCCGGCGCGATACTCGGCCAGGAAATGCGTGAACACCTGGTTCCAGTATTCGCTGGAGAAATTGCGTGTATGAAACGGCAGGTCGAGCGCGGCACAGACGCGCAGTGCGTCCAGACGGTCGCGGTCGGCATCGCATTCGCCGAGGCGGCCGTCGTCCTCCCAGTTCTTCATGAACAGCCCGGCAACCCGGCGCCCCTGGCGCTTGAGCAGCAAGGCCGCGACAGACGAGTCCACGCCGCCGGACACGCCGACCATGATCAGCGAGCCGCTCATGCGCGTTCCGGACCCGGCACCAGATGCTGCAGCAGTGACAGTGGCAGCCGTTGCCCGCCGAGCCAGGCGTCGATGCTCGCGAGGATCAGTGGACTGCGCAGGCGCGGCGTCGCCGCTTCGATCTCGGTGCGATTCATCCAGATGGCGGCTTTGATGCCGCTGTCGAGAGGCTGCTGCGGGTGATGGCGCACGGGTCGCGCGGCGAAGGTAAAGCGCAGGAAGTGCCGATCGAGTTCGGGATTCACCCATTGATGAATGCCCACCAGGCAGTCCAGTTCCACCTCCCACCGGGTCTCCTCACGGGTTTCGCGGCGCGCGGCATCGGCGAGGGACTCGCCGGGCTCCAGATGTCCGGCCGGCTGGTTCAGCAGCAGGCGGCCGCGGATCTCCTCTTCGACGATCAGATAGCGGTCGTCCTTGGGCACGATAGTCGCAACGGTCACGCGGGGGCGCCAGACGAGGTCGTCCTCTGCCTCCGGTTTTGGGTTTTCCGGGGTCATTCCCGGCATGTTACACGAGCAACGGCTGCGCTCCGGCGGACCTTGCAAACGGCGCAGCCACCTCCATTAGCGGCGCTATACTCGATGCAGGCCAGGAATGCGGCGGACCAATGTCAGGCAATACCGAACACAGACCGGATCACGAACATGGCATTGCGGTGGAGGAAGCGCGGCCGGAAGTGGCGCGACCGCCGATGTACCAGGTTCTGTTGCTGAACGACGACTACACGCCGATGGACTTCGTGGTCCATATCCTGCAGTCCTTTTTCGGCCTCACGTACGAGAACGCTCACGAAGTAATGCTCAGTGTGCATTTGCGCGGACGCGGGGTTTGCGGTCTGTATACGCGCGAGATAGCGGAGACGAAAGTCACCCAGGTCAACGAGTTTGCGCGTTCCAACCACCATCCATTGTTGTGCACCATGGAAAAAGCCTGAGTGGTTCCCATCTCCGGCGCATCCTGATACAGGGGTAAGGCATGTTCAGCAAAGACCTCGAACTCACCATTGGCCAGTGCTACAAGGACGCGCGCGAGCAGCGCCACGAATTCATGACCGTGGAGCACTTGCTGCTGGCTCTTCTCGAAAACCCGTCCGCTGCGGCAGTGCTGCGCGCCTGCGGCGCGGATATCGCCAAGCTAGGCAAGGAACTCAAGGCGATCATCGCCGAAACCGTGCCGGTGCTTCCGCCCAGTGACGAACGCGACACGCAGCCCACGCTGGGCTTCCAGCGCGTCCTGCAGCGCGCCGTCTACCATGTGCAGTCCTCGGGCCGCAAGGAAGTCACCGGCGCCAACGTGCTGGTCGCGATCTTCGGCGAAAAGGACTCCCATGCCGTGTATTTCCTCAATCAGCAGGAAATTACGCGCCTGGATGTCGTCAACTACATCTCCCACGGCATCGCCAAGATCGGACACGAGCCGCAGCCTCAGCCCGGCGTCGGCAGCGGCGAGCGTGAGGCCGAGGAAGGCGGCGAGCCCAAGGGCAACCCACTGACCGAATTCGCATCCAACCTCAACGATCTCGCGCGCCAGGGCAAGATCGATCCGCTGATTGGCCGCGCCGAGGAGGTCGAGCGCACCATCCAGGTGCTGTGCCGTCGGCGCAAGAACAATCCGCTCTACGTGGGCGAGGCCGGCGTCGGCAAGACCGCACTCGCCGAGGGCCTGGCCAAGCGCATCGTTGAGAACGATGTGCCGGAGGTCCTCAAGGATGCGACGATCTATGCGCTTGATCTCGGCGCGCTCGTCGCCGGCACCAAGTACCGCGGCGATTTCGAGAAGCGCCTCAAGGCTGTCATCGGCCAGCTCAAGAAGGAGCCGCAGGCAGTGCTGTTCATCGACGAAATCCACACCATCATCGGTGCAGGCTCGGCGTCGGGCGGTACGATGGACGCGTCCAACCTGATCAAACCCATGCTTGCGTCGGGCGAGATCCGCTGCATCGGTTCGACCACGTTCCAGGAATACCGCGCGATCTTCGAAAAGGACCGCGCGCTCGCGCGGCGCTTCCAGAAGATCGACATCGTCGAGCCGTCGATAGCGGATTCGTTCGAGATCCTGAAAGGGCTGCGTTCACGCTTCGAGGAACATCACAACGTCGAATACACCAACAACGCACTGATGGCTGCGGTCAATCTGTCGGTCAAGCACATCGCCGACCGACTCTTGCCGGACAAAGCCATTGATGTGATCGACGAGGCCGGCGCTCGGCAGCGGCTGGTACCCGAGGATGAACGCAAGAACGTCGTCGACGTACCCGAGATCGAGTTCATCGTTGCGCGCATGGCACGGATCCCGCCCAAGCAGGTCTCGGCTTCCGACCGCGACGTGCTGCGCAACCTCGACCGCAACCTCAAGATGGTCGTGTTTGGCCAGGATCAGGCTATCGACTCACTGGCCGGCGCGATCAAGATGGCGCGCTCCGGACTGGGCAATTCGTCCAAGCCCATCGGCTGCTTCCTGCTTGCCGGGCCGACCGGCGTGGGCAAGACGGAAGTCACCCGCCAGCTTGCGATGCATCTTGGCATCGAACTGATCCGCTTCGACATGTCCGAATACATGGAAGCGCATTCGGTGTCGCGCCTGATCGGTGCGCCGCCGGGCTACGTCGGTTTCGACCAGGGTGGACTGCTGACCGAGCAGATCGTCAAGCATCCGCACTGCGTATTGTTGCTTGACGAGATCGAGAAGGCGCATCCGGATGTGTTCAACATCCTCCTGCAGGTCATGGACCGGGGCGCGCTGACCGACACGAATGGGCGTGAGGCGAACTTCAAGAACGTGATCGTGGTGATGACGACCAACGCCGGTGCGACCCTGGCCGCGCGCCGCACGATCGGTTTCGTTGCGCAGAACCATGCGACCGACGCGATGGAAGCGATCCGCCGTCAGTTCACGCCAGAATTCCGCAACCGCCTCGATGCGATCGTGCAGTTCGGCGCGCTGGACATCGATCACATTCTCCGGGTTGTGGACAAGTTCCTGATCGAGCTGGAATCCCAGTTGCACGAGAAGCACGTGTCGCTGCATGTCGACCAGGATGCGAGGCGCTGGCTGGCCGAACATGGCTTCGACCCGCAGATGGGGGCGCGACCGATGGCCCGCGTCATCCAGGACAACGTCAAGCGCGCGCTGGCCGACGAACTGCTGTTCGGCAAGCTGGTCGACGGCGGCCGGGTCTTACTGTCCATCACCGACGACGGCAAGCTCGACGTACGTACCGAGGTCACCGAGCAACTGGCCGCCGTCGTCGACTGAGGCGCGAAGTGGCAGGCGAACAAAGCAGAAGGCCCGGACAGGTTCCGGGCCTTCCTGGTCAGCAGTGTGTCGACACGCAGCCTGCCGCAGCGATCAGGGATGGATCGCGTAAGCGATGGAGAAAGGCGTTTTTCCACTTTCCCATCAACCTGCCGGTGCTGCCGCGCGCTGTGACGGGGCAGTGAGCCCGCGTCGAGGACGCGGCGGCGCCGCGCCTGCCTGGCTTACTTCATGCGGTAGGTGATGCGACCCTTGGTCAGGTCGTAAGGCGTCATCTCGCACTTGACCTTGTCGCCGGTCAGGATGCGGATGTAGTTCTTGCGCATGCGGCCCGAAATGTGGGCGGTGACCACGTGGCCGTTTTCCAGCTTCACGCGGAACATGGTGTTGGGCAGGGTTTCAAGCACCGTGCCTTCCATCTCGATGACATCGTCTTTGGACATTGGCCCTTCGTTTTGGCTGTGACCGGACAAGAATCCGAAAGAAACGGGTTTCCTGGCACGCTCATTGGGTAAATCCCCGAACTGACTGCCCGGCTGCGCAGGCGGCAACCGCAACGGGCAATGAAAAAGGGCGAGTCTGGCCCTTTTCAAGTCCCTGGTCGGAGCGGCGCGGGATGATGCCATGTTGGCGCCGTTACGGGAAGCTAAGGCGTGCCTGCGGCGGCGGTTTGGGCCAGTTGCGCCGGCCGCAGGGCGTCGAACGCGCCATGCCAAGGGCCGATGCGGCCCGGCTGGCTCACGAGCCCGGCGATCCGCTCGCAGAACTCGGGCCGCGGCAGCTCCTGCGCACCCAGAGTCTGCAGATGGCCGGAGCTGACCTGGGCATCGATCAGCGGCCAGCCCCATTCGCGTAGGCGCCAGGCCAGGGCGAGCAGGGCGACTTTCGAGGCACCGCTCGCTCGACTGAACATGGATTCGCCGTAGAACATGCGGCCCACGGCGACGCCGTAGATGCCGCCGACCAAGGTGTTGCCCGCATAGACCTCGACGGAATGGGCATGGCCCAGCGCATGCAGCTGCTCGTAGGCGCCCAGCATCGCGGGCGTGATCCAGGTGCCGGAATGGCCGTCCCTCGGTGCGGCGCACTCACGCATCACAGCGGCGAAGTCGCGGTCCGCGACCAGTTGCCAGTCGCAGCTACGCAGCCAGCGCGCGAGGCGACGCGGTACGTGCATCGCCTGTGTCGCGAACACCATGCGGGGGTCCGGCGACCACCAAAGGACGGGTTCTCCTGGCGAAAACCACGGGAAGATGCCTTGCGCATAGGCGCGCAGCAGCCGCGCCGGACGCAGGTCGCCGCCCGCGGCGAGCAGGCCGTTGGGTTCGCGCAGCGCGGTTTCCACGGCGGGGAATGCTTCGTCGCCGCCAACGCGAAGGATCGGGATGCGGATCATTCGATCACCGCCACGGCTGCGGGCGGCGTCGCGAATGGTGACTGCGCCCACAGCGATTCACCCCAGCGGCTGACCTGGACATGCTCGGCAACAAGGCTGCGTCGTATCGCCGCGCGGAAATCCGCCTGGGCGACAAAGTGGAACGAACGCGTGCGCTGCGGCAGGAAGCCGCGCGCAATCTTGTGCTGGCCCTGCGCACCGGGTTCGAAGCGCTGCAGTCCTTCACGCAGGCAGTAGGCGATGCCCTGGTAATAGCAGGTCTCGAAATGCAGCCCCGGGATCTCGTGCAGGCAGCCCCAGTAGCGGCCATAGAGCGTGGTCGCGCTGCGCAGGCAGAACGCCATCGCGACGCGCTTGCCGTGCTGACGCGCGAGGAATACCACCACCTGGCGCGGCATCGCCGTGCCGAGATGACGCAGGAACGCTTCGGTCAGCGCGGGGTAGTTGCCCTTTTCCTCGAACGTTGCCGCGTAGCAGGCGTACACGAAGCGCCAGTCGTCGTCATCGAGTTCGTCGCCGTGCAGTGCGTCGAGTTCGACGCCCTGTGCCGCGACGCGGGCACGTTCTTGCCGCAGGTTCTTGCGTTTCTTCGGCAGCAGCGCGGCGAGAAAATCGTCGAAGTCGCGATAGCCGTCGTTGTGCCAGTGGAATTGCCAGTCGTTGCGTTCGAGCCAGTGCTCCGGGTCGTCCGGCACGGGCTGGCCCGGCGCGGTGAAGTTCATATGGACCGAGGAAAGACCATGCCGCACGCATTCGGCGCGCAGCGCATCGAGCAGGTGCGCAGGGTCTCCCCCAAGCAGCCGCGGTCCACAGACCGGCGAATACGGCACTGCACAGAGCAGCTTGGGGTAGTAGTCGAAACCGTGGCGCTCGAAAGCATCGGCCCAGGCCCAGTCAAACACGAACTCGCCATGCGAGTTGGCCTTGAGATAGATCGGCGCCGCGCCGGCAAGTCGCTCGTTCTCGTACAGCGCGAGATGGTGAGGCTGCCAGCCCAGGTCGGCACGGATGCAGCCGTGCCGTTCGAGTCCGGCCAGAAAGGCGTGGGACAGGAACGGGTTGTCGTCAGGCCGCAGGGTGTCCCACGCCGCCGGCGGAATTTCGGCCAGTTGGGCGTGGAACTCGATCCGGCGGCGGTCACCGCTCATGCGACGGCGGCCGCTGACCGCCTTACGCCAATCCCAGCTTGTCCAGATATTTCTCCGCGTCGAGCGCGGCCATGCAGCCGAAACCTGCGGAGGTCACGGCCTGGCGGTAGACCTGGTCTGCTACGTCGCCCGCGGCGAACACGCCGGGAACGCTGGTCGCGGTGGCGCCGCCCTCCAGTCCGCTCCTGATGCGGATGTAGCCATTGTTCATATCCAATTGGCCGTCGAACAGCGCCGTATTCGGCGTGTGGCCGATCGCAACGAACAGGCCGCTGATCGACAGGTCGCGCGTCGAATCATCGGTTGTGCTGCGCAGGCGTACGCCGGTCACGCCGGTGCCGTCGCCGAGCACTTCGTCGACACCGTGGTTCCACACGATCTCGACTTTGCCGGCCTTCTCTTTAGCGAACAGCTTGTCCTGCAGGATCTTCTCCGCACGGAACTTGTCGCGCCGGTGTACCACTGTGACTTTTTTCGCAATGTTCGCCAAGTACAACGCTTCCTCGACCGCCGTGTTGCCGCCGCCGATCACGGCGACTTCCTGCTCGCGGAAGAAAAAGCCGTCACAGGTCGCGCAGGCCGACACGCCCTGGCCCTTGAACTTTTCTTCCGATGGCAGGCCGAGGTACTTCGCCGTCGCGCCGGTCGTGATGATCAGCGCGTCGGCGGTATAGCTGCCGTTGTCGCCGACGAGGCGGAACGGACGCTGCGCCAGGTCCACCGTGTGGATGTGATCGAACACGATTTCGGTATCGAAGCGCGCGGCGTGCTCGCGCATGCGTTCCATCAGCGCCGGACCCTGCAGGCCCTCCACGTCGCCGGGCCAATTGTCGACGTCGGTCGTCGTCATCAGCTGGCCACCCTGCTGGAGTCCGGTGATCAGCAGCGGCTTGAGATTCGCACGCGCTGCGTACACCGCTGCGGTATAACCGGCGGGGCCGGAACCGAGGATCAGCAGGCGACTGTGCTTGGGGGTGCTCATGTATAATCCCTCGCCGCAAAAAGCGGCCTTGAACGTGTCGATTCATGCGACGGGGACGGCGAAATTCGCCTAAATCCCCATCGTCCCTAACCCAAACCTTTCTCGCCGGTGCTTCGCCGTGAATGCGATGAGGCGGCCGGCGTTCGGGTAAGCAAGAGCCCGCAAGGATGGGGAGAACGGGGCAGTGATTCAAGAGCGGGTGCGAAGCTCGGGAGGGCGTCGCGCGCAGCGTCACGAAAAGTGTCACCAGAACTGAGCTATTCACCCACGAGGAATTGCAATGCGTATCGGTATTCCGTCGGAAACCAAGACTCTGGAAGGGCGCGTCGCGCTGGTACCGGCCGCCTGTGCGGAACTGGTCAGGCGTGGCCACGATGTTTACGTGCAGTCCGGCGCCGGCGCCAAGAGCGGCTTCTCCGACGCGGATTTCACCCGCGTTGGCGTGAAGATCGCCGCGGATGCGGACGCGCTGTACGAATGCGGTGAACTGATCGTCAAGGTCAAGGAACCGATCAAGGGCGACCTGGAGCGTCTGCGCAAGCACCACCAGCTATTCTGTTACCTGCATCTGGCGCCGGAGCCCGAACTGACGCGCCGTCTGCTCGACATCGGCCTGACCGGCGTCGCTTTCGAATCCGTGGAAGAAGCCGACGGCTCGCTGCCGTTGCTGGCTCCCATGTCGATCATCGCGGGACGCATCGCGATCCAGGTCGGCACCCACCTGCTGCACCAGCCCATGGGCGGCAAGGGCAAGTTGCTCGGCGGCCTGCCGTCGACCGAGCGTGGCAAGGTCGTGGTGCTGGGGGCCGGCGCCGCCGGCGGCAACTCCGCCGCGCTGGCTGCGGCTGGCGGCGCCAATGTCGTGGTTTTCGACAAGCGTCCGGACCGCCTCGCGCAGATGATGGCGCTGGGCACCAACGTGACCGCGCTGTACCCCTACCAGGAATATGTTGCGCGTGAGGTTGCCACGGCGGATCTCGTGGTCGGCGCCGTGCTGATCCCGAGCGCGAAGGCACCGCATGTCGTGACGCACGAGATGGTCAAGTCGATGGAGGCGGGCAGCGTGCTCGTCGACATCTCCATCGACCAGGGCGGCTGCTTCGAGACCGCGCGTCCGACCACCTGGGCCGAGCCGACCTACATTGTCGACGGCGTGACCCATTTCGCCGTGACCAACATGCCCGGCGCCGTGCCGCAGACGTCGTCGCAGGCCATCTGCGCGGCGATCCTGCCGTACGTGCAGCGCATGGCGGCCGGCCCGCAGTGGCGTGACAACGAAGCACTGAAGCGCGGTATCAACGTCGATGGCGGCGAGATCGTGCATCCGGCCCTCAAGGGCATGCTGTAAGCCGGGCTTGCGGCCTCCCCGGGTGTTTCCCGGGGAGGCCGATTCGCGCGACGTCGCGATGAGGCGTCCGCGCCGGGCCTGCGCTGTCCCGCACTTGTGCGGTTACTGCTGGCGGCCTGTGCCATCGCGTCGCGGCTGCA
>JAAFHE010000095.1 GCA_013298265.1 Lysobacterales bacterium
GGCTGCGGCGCGAGGCGGCCGTAGCCTTGGGCGAGCACGCTGGCGGCGAATTCGACCTCGCGATCGTCGCGTTCCGCCAGTTGCAGCAGCAGGCGCAGGCCGGCCTCCTGCTGCGCCGGGCCTTCGTCGCTGAGCAACTGCAGCACCAGCGCGCGGCCGACGCGGCTCTGCGACTGGCTTTCCCAGAGTTCGCGCAATCCCTGGCGTAGCCGTGTCAGCAGGTCCGGTGTTGGCGGTTCCAGCTGTAGCTGCGCACGCAGGGCTTCGAACGCATCGGCGGTGGCGTTGCCGGCATAGGCGCGGCGCACGGTATCGAGGTGCTGCTGCGCGTCGCGCCAGGCCGCGCAGCGCCGCTGGCGTTCGGCAAGTCGTTGCACGCGCGCTTCCAGGCTGGCGCGCGCGAGCGCCTGCGCCGCGGCGTCCAGGCCGCGCAGCAGTTCGGTATCCAGGGTCGTCGGCGCTGCGGCCGTACCCATATCGCTGCAGTCGTCGTGTAGTTCCGCCGCCGCCGCCGCGGCAGCGCGCTCGCCACGCTGAATGCCTTGCGCGATGGCTTCCATCGATTGCGCTGGCGACAGGTCGGACCTCAGCTCGCCGAACCGCTGACGGTCCTGCGCCACGGCCGCGGCATCGTGGTTGCGGCGCCACTGCGACGGCGAGAACGCGCGCCGAGGATCGGTGGCGGCCTGGGCTTCATCCGCTTCATCGCTGGACTCGCCGGTGTCGGCTGCGGCGGAAGCCGGCGCGGCTTCGGCTGGCAGGGGCAGCGCGGCCGGCGCCGTCACCGCGGAGCGCCGCGGCGGATCCGGGCGCATTGACTCGGGCTGCAGTGCCCAGGCGAACAGGGCGACGTGCAGCGCGACGACCGCGAGCAGCAGCGGATAGTTGATACGGGATGCATGAGGTTCGCGCATGGGCGCCGCGGCTGGCCGGAGACGCGCCAGCCTAAAACAACCGGCGCGTCGCGCGCATGGGTCGGTGCGCGATGGCGGCGCGCGACCGGCTACACTCGGGACCGCCCGCCCTGCAGGTTGACCGCGTGGAACTCGAACGCCCGCCGCGCCGTGATCGTCTGAGTACCCGCCTGACCCGCATCGTGCTGCTGAGCACCTTGCTGATCGGTGGTGCGCTGTCACTGGTGCAGGTGCTCGCCGATGCGCGCAGCCACAGCGGGGAACTCGATTTTTCCGGCCGTCAGGCGCTGACCACGCTCAAGCGCGCGGCAACCGAATCGGTCTATGAGATCGATGCCGAGCTGGCCGGGCAGGTACTCGAAGGCCTGTCCGCATTTCCCGGCGTGTATCGCGCCGAAATCCGCATGTTGCCGTCCACGGTGCTCGCACAGCGCCAGGGTGAGCTGCTGCAGAGTCCCTGGCGCAGCATCAGTGACAGCCTGTTCGGTGCCGAGCGCGACTACCGCGAGACGCTGATTGATCCGCGTAGCGGCGCGGCGCTGGGTGAACTCAGCGTGCGCGTCGATACCTACGTGCGCGGCCGCGATTTCCTCGCCCGCACCGGTCTGGTGTTCGGCGTCGGGCTGGCCTGGGCCTCGCTGCTCGGGCTGGTCCTGCTCGCCGTGGTCAATCGCGTGCTGACCGGCCCGCTCGAACGTCTGGCCGGCGAGCTCGCCGACCGCGATGCGCTGACGCCCGAAACCGTGTTGGTCAAGGTGCCCGACAACCACGAGTATGACGAGCTGGGCCGTCTCGCCCGGGCGGTCAACAGCCTGCTTGCGGGGATCCGCGAGAATCTCGCGCGGCGCTCCGAGGCCGAAGCGCGCGCCAACTATCTGCAGCAGTTCGACGACCTGACCAATCTGCCGAATCGTCATCTGCTGATGACCCGGCTTGGCCACGCCGTCGCCACGGCTGCGTCGCGCGGCGCACCGCGTGCCTTGCTGATCGTGGATTTGTGCAATCTGCGCAGGATCAACGACACCTACGGACGCGCGACCGGCGATGACGTGCTGCGTGAGCTTGCTCGGCGCCTCGATACGATCGACGGCGTGTTCGTCGCGCGTGTCGTCGAGGACAAGTTCGCGCTGCTGCTGGACGAGGGCGCGTCGCGGGCAGCGGTCGAACAGTTGCTGGCCGAGATCAAGATTGGCCTGGCCGCGCCGCTGATGCTGCCGTCCGGCCAGTTACAGCTCGACTTGCGCGCCGGCAGCGCGGTCTATCCCGACGATGCCGACGGCGCCGAAAGTTTGCTGCAGAACGCGGAGTCTGCCCTGGAACAGGCCAAGGGCGACGGCCTGCGCAGCGCCGCCTTCTTCGATGCTGCGCGCGATGACGAGTCGTCGACGCGCCGGCGCCTGAGCCAGGACCTGCGCCGCCACGCGATCGGCGACGAGCTCCAACTTGTGTTCGATCCGCTGGTGGCTGCGGGCAATGGCCGCGTGCACGGGCTCGAAGCGCTGCTGCGCTGGCAGCATCCGGAGTTCGGCCTGCTGCGCCCGGCCAGCTTCATCCGCCTGGCGGAAGAAAACGGCACGATCCAGGTGCTCGGCGACTGGGTGCTGCAGCAGTCCTGCGCGCGCGCCGTAGCCTGGCGCGCGGCGGGATACACGCTGCCGGTGTCGGTCAACGTGTCGGGCGTGCAGCTACGCGAACGCAACCTGCATGAGCGTGTCGCGGCGGTGCTCGAGGCCAGTGGCCTGCCGGGTTCCGCGCTGGAGCTGGAGATCACCGAAACAGCAATTGTGGATAATGTTAAATACGCCGCGGAATCCCTGCGCCGCCTGCGCGCCCTTGGTGTCGGTATCGCAATCGACGACTTCGGCACCGGCCACGCATCGCTGGGATACCTCAAGCAACTGCCGGTGACCAAGCTCAAGATCGACATGAGTTTCGTGCGCGACGTGCTGACCGACCTCAGCGACGCGACCATCGTGCGCGCGATCGTCGGCCTGGGCCACAGTCTCGGCCTGCAGGTCGCCGCTGAAGGCGTGGAGACGCCCGGGCAGCGCCGTTTTCTCGAGGACATCGGCTGCGACCTGCTGCAGGGAATGCTGTTCGGCTGCGGCCTGCGCGAGAGCGATGCGCTGGGCTATGCGCGGCAGCGGCAGGTGATCGCCGGCTGAGCCCTGCGTTGCGCGGCGTGGTACGGACCGGTCTCAAAGTTCTTCCGCTGCGCAGGGCATGGCCGTCCTCGGCCGATGCGAAGGAACACACGCAGCCGAACGCGCGGGCTCAGGCGGGATTGTGGCGATCTGGCGTTGTGCACAAGAGCGATCGTGCCAGGACCGGTTCGGAACTTCCCTAAGGGCCGGAACCCAGGCCATGGCGCTTGCGTAGCTGTTCGATGGTGCCGTCGCTGAGCAGTTCGGCGAGGCCTGCGTCGCAGGCCGGGCGTGCCGCCGCCGCGATGTCGGACTGGCGTGACCAGGCGATGTGCAGGGCGGGTTCCTCGATCGGCGGCTGCAGCATTTCCAGCTCCGCGCCGCGCAGCAGCGGATCGGTGCGCAGCAGGTATTCGGCGACCCAGCGATCGGCGAAGGCCAGGTCGACGCGGCCATGTGCGAGTTTGCGCAGGTTGACGCTGTCGCTCGCGGCTTCCTCGCGGTTGAGGTAGGCGGCGCGATCAAATGTCGCGTTGTTTATGTAGTCGCGAACTATGCCGATGCGGTATTGCGAGACGCTGCGCAACGCGGCGTCGAGATCCTCGGACGGATCCTGCGCATAGGCGATGGCATCGGAGCGGCGTCGGTACAGACCGACCGGGCCGCCGGGGAACGAGATTGAAAATGCGAACTCCGCCTCGCGCCGCGTGCTGCGGTATTCCGGCATGACGCCGGCGTAGTCGCCGCGCAGTCCGAGCATCAGCGCGCGCGCCCATGGCATCACGTCGATCTTTACGTCGACACCGTGACGCGCGCAGGCATCGCGCACGACTTCGGCCGCATAGCCCTGGTCGGGCAGCGCGGAACCGACATAGGGCGGCCATTCGAGCGTGGCCAGACGCACCTGCAGCCGCGCCGGCTGCTGCGCCGCCAGCGGCATGCAGATCAGCGACAGGGCGATTGCGGAAAAGACGGAGACAGCGCGCATCGACGGATTCTAGCGCAAAGTGGAATTTCCGAGTTTCTCCACCGGGTGCTCATGCGCTGTCCGCTGGTGATGCCGGCGCGCGCAGCAGGCGCCAGGCCAGCACGAGGTGTGGCGGCAGCAGCAGCGCGATCCAGACCGCGTTGTTCTGCAGCGACTGCGGCAGCAGTTTGACAACCAGGGCCAGCAGCGCCATCACCAGTACCGTCCAGGCCAGCACCCGCGTGACGCGACCGCTGCGCGCCTGCGGCCGGCGCATGTGCCACAGCGCAGGCAGCAACACCAGCAGCAGCGGATTGACCAGCAGCAGGTTCTCGTTGCGCCAGGCCGATACATGGTCGGTCAGGCCCCATAGCGCGGCGAGCATCAGACCGGCGAGTCCGGCGAGCAGCGCGAACGCGCAGGCCGCGAACGCGAATACACGCGCAGCGCGCGGCCGGGGCGTACGGGCGAGCATCAGCAGCAGCAGGCTGAGCACGCCGCTCGCGACCGCCACCGGTGCGGTGTAGCCGATCGGGTAGGGGCCATGCCGGCGCAGCCACGCCTCGTCCGCCGCGGCCAGTTGCGGCCCAGGCATGCCGAGGACGCGGCTCGCGCCGACCAGCGGCACCTGGTTGCCGTTGCTGTCCTCGACGCGCACCAGCGGCAGGTGCCGGGCGAACTCGGCCGGAATGAAGCTCTCCTCCCAGAACGACAGGCGCCGGTCCGCGTAGGGACCCAGGCCCAGGTCCATCGGCAGCATCAGCCCGGGCAGCGGCGCCAGCAGGCTGTCGGCCTGCAGGCGATAGGTATAGCCGCGCGAGCGGGTGACCAGGCTGCGCTGGATCGCGCCGCCGAGCACGCGGTCGAGCGCGTCGCGCACCTTCGTCGAGCAGTTCGAAGTGAAGTATTCGTAGCGGTACTTGGCGTTTTCGGGCTGCAGGTTCCAGCGCAGGAAATCGCGTAGCTGCAAACGTTGCGCCGGGGTCAGGTGCAGTTCCTGCTCGAGCACCGCGCGGCCTTCGTCGCGGTAGTAGGCGAGATCCTGCTCCAGCCGCGTGGCCTCGATGGTGTAGCGCATGTGGCCGCGCAGGAAATTGCGGAAGAAGGATTCTTCCTCGAAGTCGAAGATGCCGTAGTTGTAGCTGACCGCTTCGCCGCTGCGACGGTCGCGGATCGCGATGGCGTTGTGGCCGAAGCGTTCCCAGTAGACGGCCCCGGGGCCGAAGGTCAGCAGGGAGATCTGCAGTTCGCTGCCGGGTTCGTCGATCCCGGCAGGTTCCTGTGCGATGGCGAGGTGCGCCAACAGCAGCAACAGCAGGCCGGCCAGCAGCAGCCGGCCGCACTGCCGCCGGCTTTCAGTTCGCATGCACACGCACGATGAACTGGTGGACGCGGCGGTCGTCGGCCTTGTTTACGTGGAAGTCGAAGCCGCCGAGCGTGATTTCCTCACCGGCTTCCGGCAGGTGGCCGAACTCGGCCGTGACCATGCCGCCGACCGTGTCGAACTCCTCGTCGAGGAAGGCGCTGCCGAAGCGTTCGTTGAATTCCGCGATCGGCGTCAGTGCGTTGACCAGCCACTGGCCATCGACTTCGGTCATCTGGCGCGAATCGGCCTCGTCATCGTCGTCGTCGTGTTCGTCGTCGATGTCGCCGACGATCTGTTCGAGCACGTCCTCGATCGTGATGAGTCCGGCCACGCCGCCGTATTCGTCGACCACGATGGCCATGTGGTTGTGCGAGAGACGGAATTCCTTCAGCAGGACGTTGAGCTTCTTCGACGCCGGGATCAGTGCGACCGGGCGCAGTAGCTGGCTGATGTCCGCCGGCACGCCGTCGGCGAGGCAGCGCAGCAGGTCCTTGGCCAGCAGGATGCCGAGAATCTCGTCCTTCTCGTCGCCGTGCACCGGAAAGCGCGAATGCCCCGATTCGATGACGATCGCAAGGTTGTCGGCGAATGGCGCGTCCGACGCCAGGGCCACGACCTGACCGCGCGGCACCATGACATCGGCGACAGTGAGGTCGGCGACGTCGATCGCGCCCTCGACCATGGAAAGGGTGTCGTTGGAAAGCAGGCCGTTGGCCTGGGCCTGACGCAGCTCGTCAAGCAGTTCCTCGATATTGCGCGGTTCGCCCGACAGGGCCTGGCTCAGACGCTCGAACCAGGAACGGTGGGCGGGCGTACTAGGGTGGTCCTCGCTCATCAGTCGCGGCAACATGCCCGGAGGGGGCGGGACGCCGAGTGTAGCAGAGCGGTGCGGCGGCGCTATTTCGTCGCGCGCGGTATGCATTGTGCGGCGCCGCATCGGCGTAAGGCACTGAGAAACTGAAATAAATCCGGGTGTGGCCGATAGACGCTGAAACCCGGGGCGGCGTCGTGGCATTGCGCCCCGCCGCAGCGCACCGCGTTGCGGGAGCGGACGGCTATACGCGCATGTGATACGCGCATGTGCCCGGGACTCGATGGGTGTCCCGAAACGAGTTCCGAACTGTCCCATGGCTCGCTTGATGCTGCCGGTGTCTTCCCACGCGAAGTCGTCAAAGCAGCACTCAAGCACAACGCGGCGGCGGTCAGATTTGCGCACAATCATCCTTCCTAGAGGTAGTCAGCCAGGCGCCGGGCGCTTCAACGAGGCCGCAGCTATTCGCCGCGGATCACGATCCGGGTGCGCGGGCCCGCGGCCCGCCGCTTGCAGGCTTCAACGAGGCCGCAGCTATTCGCTGCGGATCACCAGCGGCACGGCACCCACGGTGGCCGGCTCGATCACGCTTCAACGAGGCCGCAGCCAATCGCTGCGGATCACCAGCGGTACGGCGCACCGCGTCGCCGGCAGCGTCACGCTTCAACGAGGCCGCAACTATTCGCCGCGGATCACCCACTCTCGCCGACCAGGGCACGCATCAATGCCGGGCTTCAACGGGGCCGCAGCTATTCGCTGCGGATCACGATCCGGGTGCGCGGGCCCGCGGCCCGCCGCTTGCAGGCTTCAACGAGGCCGCAGCCATTCGCTGCGGATCACGCAGCCGCCGGCAATGAGCCCGGCAGGCGTCGGCCAGCTTCAACGAGGCCGCAGCTATTAGCTGCGGATCACGCGCTCGACGCCATGCGCTCACGGTCGGCACTGATGCTTCAACGAGGCCGCAGCTATTCGCTGCGGATCACCCGAACTCGTCTCTGGCGCTGCTCAGCACACCCGACGAGCTTCAACGAGGCCGCAGCTATTCGCTGCGGATCACCAAGATGGACGCGCTGTATGGTCGCTGGCTGTGGCAGGCTTCAACGAGGCCGCAGCTATTCGCTGCGGATCACGCAACGAAGGGATGGTGTTGTTCGGTACGGCTGTTGTCGCTTCAACGAGGCCGCAGCTATTCGCTGCGGATCACACCTGTGCCCCGTCGACTATGACGACCGGTCGCGTGGCTTCAACGAGGCCGCAGCTATTCGCTGCGGATCACTTCGTATTCGGTCGGCGTCGGCAGCGGCAGAAGCGGCTTCAACGAGGCCGCAGCTATTCGCTGCGGATCACCGTGTGGAACAAGCTGAACCCGGTGCCGGAAAGCGTGCTTCAACGAGGCCGCAGCTATTCGCTGCGGATCACAGTGCCGCGCATCGACCGCGAACTCACAAAGTTGACGCTTCAACGAGGCCGCAGCTATTCGCTGCGGATCACAGAAGATAAAAAACAGCCCGCCGGAAGGGCAGGCCAGCTTCAACGAGGCCGCAGCTATTCGCTGCGGATCACCGGTGCCCGGGCCGGTCTTGGACACGTTGATGCCCGCTTCAACGAGGCAGCAGCTATTCGCTGCGGATCACTTCGTAGGCGCTCGATACAGCAATCAACCTGTGGTTGGCTTCAACGAGGCCGCAGCTATTCGCTGCGGATCACCGCAAGTGCATGCCGCGAACCTTGAGCGGATCCGTAAAGCTTCAACGAGGCCGCAGCTATTCGCTGCGGATCACGAGCTGACCGGGCGATTGCACATAGCGGAACTGAAGCTTCAACGAGGCCGCAGCTATTCGCTGCGGATCACCAGCAGCAGCCGGCCGCCAAGACCATCGTCCGCACCGGACTTCAACGAGGCCGCAGCTATTCGCTGCGGATCACTTCTTTGGCCAGACGACGATCCGCCGCCGAAGAAAGAGCTTCAACGAGGCCGCAGCTATTCGCTGCGGATCACACGACAGCGGCAGCAATTCACGCTCGTGACGTGACTCGGCTTCAACGAGGCCGCAGCTATTCGCTGCGGATCACCCGCGCTCACAAACACGCTGGCTGTGTTCATGCTCTGCTTCAACGAGGCCGCAGCTATTCGCTGCGGATCACAGGGCCCGGCGCGGTCGAGAACTTCGCCGCCTCTCTGCTTCAACGAGGCCGCAGCTATTCGCTGCGGATCACAGCACACCACGCGCGCAGCGATCACTCTGGGGCACAAGCTTCAACGAGGCCGCAGCTATTCGCTGCGGATCACAACGCATGGGTGAAGTACCTGTACAAGGATCACCGGCTTCAACGAGGCCGCAGCTATTCGCTGCGGATCACGGCCGGCGGACGCGGTGCTACAGGGTGCCCGGTCTGAAGCTTCAACGAGGCCGCAGCTATTCGCTGCGGATCACCCCTCCTTTGCGGCGCGCTTCATGATCGCCTGGCGGGCTTCAACGAGGCCGCAGCTATTCGCTGCGGATCACAAGAAGAGTGACTACCTGACCGACGAAGACGATGAGCTTCAACGAGGCCGCAGCTATTCGCTGCGGATCACCACTACTCCTCGTTCAAGTACCAGCCTCTTTGCGAGGGCTTCAACGAGGCCGCAGCTATTCGCTGCGGATCACTTGCATCGGCATTGCGTCACCAGTGGCGTACGCCAGCTTCAACGAGGCCGCAGCTATTCGCTGCGGATCACGATCAGATCGACATGGCGACGGCTGCGCAGTCGACGCTTCAACGAGGCCGCAGCTATTCGCTGCGGATCACAACAGGCGGCTCTCCGCATACCGCGGTCGGCAACTGGCTTCAACGAGGCCGCAGCTATTCGCTGCGGATCACGGGGAATTGTCGAATCGCCTAGGAATATCCCTCACTGGCTTCAACGAGGCCGCAGCTATTCGCTGCGGATCACGGGGGAACGGCCCCCGACAACCGGAGACACCAGCATGCTTCAACGAGGCCGCAGCTATTCGCTGCGGATCACCACGAGCACGGGCAAGGCGGGCGTGGCGTCTGTCGTGCTTCAACGAGGCCGCAGCTATTCGCTGCGGATCACCCACAGATACGCGCAGCCCGGCGACCCGAGTTCCTGCAGCTTCAACGAGGCCGCAGCTATTCGCTGCGGATCACGGGGCAACACATGAAAGCAGGTGCAGAGCCGGTACTGCTTCAACGAGGCCGCAGCTATTCGCTGCGGATCACCTTGGTCTGGCTGATTTTCATGTATTTCCCCTCTCTGCTTCAACGAGGCCGCAGCTATTCGCTGCGGATCACGCTCTCGTTGGCCGAAAGCACGGCGACATCTTCCCCGCTTCAACGAGGCCGCAGCTATTCGCTGCGGATCACCGCCCCCACAGT
>JAAFHE010000097.1 GCA_013298265.1 Lysobacterales bacterium
TGCCGCGTGCTCAGCATCGACTGGCTGGCCGCGAGCGATCTCGACGGTGCTAGCGCCGTATCGAGCGAAGACCAGGCCGACGCACTGGCGGCGCTGCTCGACGCACTCGGCATCGCGCAGGCGCAGGCCTTCGTCGGTGCCTCGTACGGCGCGATGGTCGGGCTCGCGTTTGCCGCGCGGCATCCACGGCGTGTCGGCCGTGTCGTCGCCATCAGCGGTGCGCACCGCCCGCATCCGCTCGCTACCGCGCTGCGCGCGATCCAGCGCGAGATCGTGCGCGGCGGCATTGATCGCGGCGATGTCGCAGGCGCACTGGGGCTCGCACGCCAGCTCGCCATGACGACGTACCGCGGTGCCGAGGAATTCGCCGAGCGTTTCGACGCCGAGCCCGAATTCCGCGATGGCCGCTTCCACTTTCCGGTCGAGGACTACCTGGTCGCCGCCGGCCGCAAGTTCGTCGCGCGCTTCGACGCGGAGCGCTATCTGAGCCTGTCCGAATCCATCGATCTGCATCGCCTTGACGCCGCCTCCGTGCGCGTGCCCTGCGACATCGTCGCCGTCAGCAGCGACCGGCTTGTGCCCAGCGCCGACCTGCGTGCGCTGGCCGACGGTCTTGGCGCCGCCGCGCGCTTCCACGAGATCGACTCGTGCTACGGCCACGACGCTTTCCTCAAGGAAACCGGGCGCGTCTCCGCGCTGGTTGCCGCCGCCCTCTCCTGTTGTTGAACGCAAGGATAGTCATCATGAGCGACCTGACCGCCACGACCCGCGCCGTCCGCGCCGGCATCGAATCCGACACCCAGCACGGAGCCGTGGTGCCGGCCCTGCACCTGTCGACCAACTACACCTTCGCCGGCTTCGGCCAGAAGCGCGCCTACGATTACTCGCGCAGCGGCAATCCGACGCGCGACCTGCTCGGCAACGCGCTGGCCGAACTCGAACTGGGCGCCGGGGCGGTAGTCACCGCCAGCGGGATGGCGGCGGTCGCGCTGGTGCTTGAACTCGTGCCCGCCGGCGCGACCGTGATCGCGGCGCACGACTGCTACGGCGGCACCTGGCGCCTGCTCGACGCATGGCAGAAGAAGGGCCGCTTCCAGGTCCGCTTCGTCAACCTGACCGATCCGCTCGCCCTCGCGGTCGCGCTCGCGGACAAGCCGGCCCTGGTCTGGGTCGAGACGCCGTCCAATCCGCTGCTGCGAATCACCGATGTGCGCCATGTCGCGCATGCTGCGCACGCGGCCGGCGCGCTCGTCGTCGTCGACAACACCTTCCTGTCGCCGGCGCTGCAGCAGCCGATCGCGCTCGGCGCCGACATCGTCGTGCACTCGACGACGAAGTACATCAATGGCCATAGCGATGTGGTGGGCGGCGCGGTCATCGCGAAAGACGCCGCCGTCGCGCAGCAGCTGACCTGGTGGGCGAACTGCATCGGCCTCACCGGTGCACCGTTCGACAGTTTCCTGACCCTGCGCGGGCTGCGCACACTGGGGCCGCGGCTGCGCGCGCACCAGGAAAATGCGCAGCTGCTGGCCGAACTGCTGGACGAACATCCGGCCGTTGCCCGCGTGTACTACCCCGGCCTGGCCGACCACGCCGGCCACGCGCTCGCCGCGCGCCAGCAAAGCGGTTTCGGCGCGATGCTGAGTTTCGAACTCGATGCGGACAACGATGGCATCGCCGCGTTCCTCGACGGCCTGCGCTGCTTCTCGCTGGCCGAGTCGCTGGGTGGCGTTGAAAGCCTGGTCGCGCACCCGGCTTCGATGACGCATGCGGCGATGGCCGTCGAAGCGCGCCATGCGGCCGGCATCGCCGACAACCTGCTGCGCCTGTCCGTCGGCATCGAGGACAGCGTGGATCTTCTGGCCGACGTGCGTGCCGGCCTGGCTCGGGCCGAAGCCGTGAACGCCGGCAAACAGAGGATCCGCGCATGAGCGCGCTCGCCCTGGCGGTTCCCCATCCCGCGTCGCGAGCCCAGGCCGACGCGGTGGCGGTGGTCGTGCTCGGCACCGGCCTCGTCGGCGGCGCGCTGCTGCGCCTGCTCGACGAGACCGCCGATCGGCGCAGGCCGCTGCGCCTTGTCGGCATCGCCAATTCGCGCCATAGCCTGTTCGATCCCGGCGGTATCGCACCGCCGCTGCTGGCCAGGCTCGACGCGTCGGCGAGCTGCGATCTGGATGCGGTCGCAGCCGTGCTGCTGGCCAGTGACGCGCGCGTGCGCATCGTCATCGACGCCACGCCGGCTGCGGCCGTCGCGCAACGCCACGCCCGTTGGCTTGCGCAGGGCATCCATGTCGTGACGGCGAACAAGATCGCCCAGGGCAGCCGCCTGGAGGATTGGCATGAACTGCAGCGTGCGCGCCGTCATGGCGATAGCCGCTACGGTGACAGCGCTACCGTCGGCGCCGGCCTGCCGGCGCTCTCCAGTCTGCGCCGGCTGCGTCTGAGCGGCGATCGTCTGCTTGCGCTCGACGGCGTGCTGTCAGGCTCGCTGTCGTTCCTGTTCAACCGCTACGACGGCACGCGGCCGTTTTCGGCGCTGCTGCAGGAAGCACGCGAACGCGGCTATACGGAGCCCGATCCGCGCGCTGACCTGTCCGGCGCGGACGTCGCGCGCAAGCTGCTGATTCTCGCGCGCGCTGCAGGCGTGGAACTGGAAGAGTCCGATGTCGAGGTCGAAGGCCTGGTGCCGGCGCACCTGGCGCGGCTGGATAGCAGCGAGTTCCTCGGCCGGCTCGCCGAGATCGACGCCTTCATCGCGCAGCGCTTCCGCGAAGCCGCTGCCGACGGCAAGGTGCTGCGCTATCTCGCGTCGCTGGACACGAGTGGGCGCGCCCGCGTCGGCCTGCGCGCGGTGGACCGGAGCCACCCCTGCGCGGCCCTGAGCGGTGCGGATAACCTGTTCGCCTTCACGACCGAACGCTACCGCGAACGCCCGCTGGTCGTGGTTGGCCCCGGCGCCGGCGCGGATGTGACGGCGCAGGGGCTGCTGGCGGATACGCTGGAGATCGTTGCGTAGCGCGGCACGGCTGCTTTCGCTGCACCCGGCGACCAGGATGCCGGCTTCGTAGGTCGAAGCCGGCTTTTCTTCTTAGAAGATAAATGTATCTTTTCGTGCGTTAGAGGCGGGCAGGGCACTCGTGCGCGCGCGGCCTACAACCGCCGGTTCAACTCCGCCAGCAGCGGCAGCCTGCGCACGCGCACCGTGGTCGCCGCGTAGATCGCGTTGGCGAGGGCCGGCGCGACGCTGGGAATGCCCATCTCCCCGGCGCCCGAAGGCTCCCGCTCACTCGGAAGCACGATGACCTCGATCTCATGCGGCATCTGCGCCATGCGACCGATGGCGTAGTCACCGAAGCTCGACTGCTGCACCTGGCCGTCCTTGACCGTGATGGCCAGGTTCAGCGCCGTCGAGATGCCGTCGATGGTCCCGCCGGCCATCATCGCGTCGACGCCCAGCGGGTTGACCACGCGGCCGATGTCGGCGACACAGATTGCGCGATGGATGCGCAGGTCGCGTCCGTCCATCGAGACCTCGAAGGCATGCGCCGCATAGCCGCCGAAGGTGAAGTGGCAGGCGATGCCGACGCCGCGGCCGTCGCTGCGCCTGCGCTTCCACTCGATCGCTTCGGCGCAGCGCGTCAGTACCGCGGCGAGCCGGCCGGTGTCGAACTTAGGGCCGCCGTGGCCCTGGTAGTCGAGTTCGCGCGCTTCGCCGAGCAGCTTCAAGCGCAGCTCGACCGCGTCCTGCTTGGTCTCGTAGGCGATCTCGTCGATGAAGCTCTGCACCGCGAACGCATGGAAGGTATGCAGCGGCGCGCGCCAGGGGCCGCGCGGCATGCCCGATTCCAGCGAGAAGAAGCGCTTGTCGAGATTGGGCACGAGGCCGGCCGGGAAATCGTCGGCTTCGAGACAGCCCTGACCCGGCGGGCGCTCCTTCTTGCGCGCGATGCGGTAGTTCATCGACGTCGCGGCGCACAGGTGGGCAAAGCCGGTGAGCTGGTTCTTGCGGTCCAGTGTCGCGCTGAGCTGGTGCAGGCCGTAGGGACGATAGAAGTCGTGGCGCAAGTCATCGTCGCGCGTCCACATAAGCTTGATCGGCTTGCCGGCTTTCTTGGCGATCATCACGGCTTCGGCGACATAGTCGTTCTCCAGTCGCCGGCCGAACCCGCCGCCGGCGCGGGTCATGCGAATCTCGATCTTGTCGCGGGAAAGCCCGGTCAGGTTGGCGATGACCGTCGAGGCCCCGCCGGGGCTCTGTAGCGAACCGATGAACAGCGCCCGGTCGGGCTCGATCTTGATCAGCGCATGCGGCGGTTCCATCGTCGCGTGGGCCAGGAACGGTACCTGATAGCGCGCTTCGAGCGTGCGCTTGGCGGCCTTGCGCGCGGCCGCCATGTCGCCGTCGCTGCGCACGGAAACGCCGTCGCCCTTGAGCGCCTCGGCGGCCTTGGCTTCGAGTGCGGCACTGGATTCCTGCGCCCACGGGCCCGGTTTCCAGGTCACCTTGAGCGCGCTGCGGCCCTTGAGGGCGGCCCAGGTGTCGTCGGCGACGACGGCGACGCCGGCGGCCAGGTTGGTGTCGAACGCCGATCCCGGCACCGGGCCGTCGATGACGAACACATCGCGAACGCCAGGAATCTTGCGTGCCTGGGTATCGTCGATCGTATCGACGCTGCCGTCCATGTGTGGACAACGCAACATGACGGCGGTCAGCGCGCCGCCCATGTAGGCGTCGATGCCGAAGCTGGCGCGGCCCGTCACGATCGCGCGTGCGTCGACGGTCTTGGCCGGCTTGCCGATCACGCGGTACTGCTCGGGCTTCTTCAGCGCGACGGGTTCCGGCGGCGGCAATATGCCTGCGGCGCGCTCGGCCAGTTCGGCGTACGGCATGCGCGTGCCGTCCGGATGCACGACATGGCTGGCTTCCGTCGCAAGCCGGTCGTGCGGCAGCTGCCAGTGCTGTGCCGCGGCTTCCACCAGCAGCCAGCGCGCGACCGCGCCGGCCTGGCGCAGATCCTTCCAGCCGTCGGTGATGCTGGTGCTGCCGCCGGCACCCTGCGGGCCGTACCGGTTGGTCTCGCCGTCGGGACCGATCTCGTAGCCGTAGGGAAGCTGTTCGACGCGCACGCGATTCCAGTCGGCGTCGAGTTCCTCGGCGATCAGCATCGGCAGCGAGGTGATCACGCCCTGGCCGATCTCGCAGCCGCGTGCGCCGATGACGATACGGTTGTTGCGTTCGATGCGCACGAAGGCGCCGAGCGAGGTCAGCGCTTCGCCGAGCAGGTCGATCGGCACCTTCGGCTGGAACGCCGCGACGGCCGGGCGCAGGCCGACGAGCAATGCACCGCTCGCGGTGAGCATGACACTGATGAATTGGCGCCGATTGAGGTTGGTCATGACTTGGCCTCGGCCGCTTTTTCTTCCGCGGCCTTTGCTTCAGCCATGAGCTGGAGGGCACGCTTGACCGCCTTGCGGATGCGCGGATAGGTGCCGCAGCGGCACAGATTGGTCAGCTGGCTGATGTCGGCGTCGCTGGGTTGCGCCTTGCGCTTGAGCAGATCAACCGTGGCCATGATCTGACCGGCCTGGCAGTAGCCGCATTGCGGTACGTCCTCGTCGATCCAGGCCTGCTGCACCGCGTGCAGGTCGTCGCCGCTGGCTATGCCTTCGATCGTCGTGATGGTCTGGCCGGACAGCGCGCTCATCGGCAACAGGCAGGAACGCTGCGCCTTGCCGTCGACATGGACCGTGCAGGCGCCGCACTGGCCGACGCCGCAGCCGTATTTGCTGCCGGTCAGGCGCAGCACGTCGCGCAGGTACCACAGCAGCGGCATGTCGGGTGCGCCGGTATGGCGGAAGGTTTCGCCGTTGATGGTCAGCTCGATCGGACCCGGCACGACCGCCGCGGCGGGTGCCTTGTCGATCTTGGCATTGGCTTGAGGCATGTAACTCTCCGCTGTGCAGAGGCGGATTGTCGCAGCAGCCGGCAGGAGCGAACAGGGGCCGTGGCAGGCAGCGGCCGCGGCACGTCGTCGATCCGGCGCGGCCGCTTCATGTCAGTGCGGTCGGTCAACGCGGCCGATAGACAAAGCGCCACAGGTAATAGGCCGGCACGCCCAGCACGATGATGCCCAGGCCGATCAGGGTCTCGCGCGGCTGCGCGATCGCGCTGGATATGACGACGAAAGCGACCGCGGCAATGAAGGCGAGCGGCAGCAGCGGATGCAGCGGCGCGCGGAACACGGTCTGGGTACCTTCGCGGCGGCGGTAGTAGAACAGCGTCGCGGCGACCATCGCGCTGCCGATCCAGTCGCCGATCGTGGCGTAGTCCAGTAGCTGGCCATAGCTGCCGCTGAGCACCAGCATCGCCGACCAGAGCGCGAGCACGGCGAGGGCTACGTCCGGCGAGCGGTAGGTCGGATGCAGGTGCGCGGTTGCGCGGAAGAACACGCCGTCGGCGCCCATGACCTGGAACATGCGCGAGCCGCCGAGAATCGCGATGTTGCAGAAGCCGAAGGTCGAGATCGCGATGCCGGCGCCGATCAGCAGCGAACCGGTGGAACCGAATGCACGCTGCATCAGCTCCGCCGCCGGCGCCGTGCTTGCGGCCAGCCCGGCCTGTCCAAGCACGTGCAGATAGGCGTAGTTGGCGAGCAGGTAGCACGCTGTGCAGGTCAGCATGCCGAGAACCAGCGCGCGCGGTATGTTGCGCTGCGGTTCGCGGATCTCGCCGGCGATGTTGTTGATGTAGAACCAGCCGCTGTAGGCGAACAGCACCGGCAACATGGCGCTGCCCAGGCTGCTCGTCGTGGCTGCCGCGCCGGCGGTAGGCGGCGGAGCGATGCCGCTGAACGCGAGGCCGACGACGACGACGGCGATGACCGCGACCAGCTTGAGTATCGTGGCCAGGTTCTGCACCAGCGCGCCGGCGCGGATGCCGAAGAAATTGATGCCGGCCAGCAAGAATATCGCCCCGATTGCGACCGGCTTGACCAGCGGCAGCGGCAGGCCGGTGACCTGGCAAGCATAGCTCGCGAAGGTCACTGCGACCGCGGCGATCGAGCCGGAGTAGTTGACCAGCAGCATGATCCAGCCGAACAGGAACGCGATCAGCGGCCCGTAGGATTCGCGCAGGTAGACATAGCCGCCGCCGGCCTGCGGGCGGCGCGCGCCGAGTTCGGCGTAGATAAAGGCACCGGCCAGCGCGAACACGCCGCCGAGGCTCCAGGCCAGCATGATCATGCCGGGCGATTCGCTGCGCTGCGCGACGACGGCCGGGTTCAGGAAGATGCCGGCACCGATGATGCCGCCGACCACGACCATGGTGGCGTCGAGCACGCCGAGCCGGCGTGCATAGCCGGGATTGCTGGATTCGGACATCGTGCTTCCCCCTGTGGTCGCCGGTCGAGAAAAGAGCGCTGCCCTTTCTCCCCCGAATGGCGCAAGCGGTGCTTGCCCACGTTCTTATTCGGATTGCTCCGGACGGCTGTTTTCGATAGCCCGCCGGAGGGAGCGCGAGCATGGAGGACACGGGTTGCGGTTGGCAATGCGCGTTTTCGTGGCCTGCCGGCATGTCGTTATGGCCGGCGCCGGGTCTGGCCGCGCGGCTTGCGTCGCCGCTTCACGCTCGTCACAGTGATGTGGCTTTTTCCCGGTGAGGACGGACTCATGCGATCGCTGCTGACAGCGCTGCTGCTGGTGTTGTGGGGGACGGACGCCGGGGCGGCGACCGTGTTGTTCAACGCGCGCGTCTACACGCTGGACACGGCGCGGCCCGAGGCGCAGGCCGTGGCATGGGACGAGGCCGGTCGCATCGTCGCGGTAGGTGCCGATGACGCGTTGCGCACCCAGTTTCCTGAGGCGAAACGCATCGACGCCGGCGGGGCCACCGTGCTGCCGGGCCTGATCGACGCGCACGGCCATGTGCTCGGCCTGGGCCTGTCGCTGCTGAATGCGGACTTGCGTGGCACGGCGTCCAAGGCACAGGTGCTGGACCGGCTGCGCGCGCATGCGGCGAAGCTGCCGGCCGATGCCTGGCTGATCGGTCGTGGCTGGGACCAGAACGACTGGCCGGAAAAGGTGTTCCCGACCGCGGCTGACCTGGACGCGGCGTTTCCGGATCGGCCGGTCTATCTGCGCCGCGTCGATGGCCACGCCGCCTGGGCCAATTCGGCGGCGCTCGCGCGCTCACCGCGCGATCTGGGCGGGGACTGGCAGCCCGACGGCGGCCGCATCGAACGCGCGAACGGCAAACCCAGCGGCGTCCTTGTCGATGCGGCCATGGGCTTGCTCGACGAGGCCCTGCCCAGGCCCGATGCGGCATTGAAGCGCCGCGCTTACGCGCTGGCATTCCAGACCCTGCTCGCGAACGGCCTGACCGGCGTGCACGACGCCGGGGTCAGCCGCGAGGATCTGGCCGTGCTGCGCGAGCTGGCCGATGCAGGCGAATTGCCGCTGCGTATCTACGCCATGGCCGATGCCGATGGCGCTGCGCTCGATGCGCTGTGTCGCGACGGCCGCTATGCGCATGCGGGCGGGCGACTGCAGATGCGTGCGGTCAAGCTCTACATCGACGGCGCGCTGGGCAGTCGCGGCGCCGCGCTCAATGCCGACTACAGCGACGACGCGGGCAACCGCGGGCTGCTCGTCACCGCGCCCGACGAATTCCGCCGCATCGTGGTCAAGGCAAAGGACTGCGGTGTGCAGGTCGCCACGCACGCGATCGGCGATCGCGGCAACCGGCTGGTACTGGACACTTACGCACAGGTGCTCGGCGATGCCGCGCGCGGCGACCACCGCTGGCGCATCGAGCACGCGCAGATCGTCGACACGGCCGATATCGCGCGTTTCGCCGAGTTGAAATTGATCGCCTCCATGCAGCCGACGCATGCAACCAGCGACATGCCCTGGGCGCAGGCGCGCGTCGGCAGGGAGCGCCTCGCCGGCGCGTACGCCTGGCGGCGCTTCGTCGAGGCCAAGGTGCCGCTGGCGCTGGGCTCGGATTTCCCCGTGGAGCAGGTCAGTCCGCTGCTGGGGCTCTACGCCGCCGTCACGCGCCAGGACCTCGACGGCAAGCCGCGCGGAGGATGGCTGCCGGCGCAGCGTCTGACCCTGGCGGAAGCGGTGCGCGGCTTCTCCGCCGGCGCCGCGTTTGCACAATTCGCCGAGTCCGACCTCGGCACGATCACGCCGGGCAGCAAGGCGGATTTCACGGTCTTGCGTGCAGATCCGTTCACGCTGAAGGCACAGGGGATTCCCCGCGACCGGATTGAGGCAACCGTCGTCGACGGCGAGGTGGTTTTCGGCCATTTCGGCAAACTGGCCAGGTAGTAACCGGCGTCTGTGTTCGGCCTCGCCATGAGCGGGCATGTGTAACCCGGGCCAATGACTTCATCTCAAGGGAGAAGAATGGTCGCTGACAAAATATACATAGTGTAAATTTCACTGCGATCTGCGGTGCCGGCGGCGCGGCACTCGTCAGCGCATGACGGGACCGCCCGGATCTCGTTTCCGGGACTGCACGAGTCCGCGAGACGGCTCCGGGCCGCTACTGAAATCCGTTCAGGAAAATGAT
>JAAFHE010000096.1 GCA_013298265.1 Lysobacterales bacterium
GGCAGTCTGGTTTTCCAGACCGAGCAGGTTGATCGGCACGCAGTTCGCGATGATCGCGGTGGCTGTGCCGCAACGCGCCACGCCAGCCGCGTCGATGAAGGACGGACCGACGGCGTCACGCAGGCCCGGCTTGAAGTAGTAGCCGGTCTGCTGACGGTCCTGGCTCAGGCGCGCCCAGCTGATGCCGGCGTCCCAGGTCCAGGTGTCGCCGAAGCTGCCACGCAGACCAGTGTTGAACTGCTCCGACTGGGTCTGGAAGAAGCCAATGCGGTTGCCGTCGAGCGACATGCGGATGCCACCGGAGGTGACGGCCACGCCGAACGGGTTGTAGATGCTGGATGCGGAGATGCGGGCGCCGGAGTCGGCACCGAGGATCAGCGGCAGCGGAGCAAGCTGGTAGTTCGAGCGGGTCTTGTTGGTGAACGCTTCGATATAGGCTTCAACGTTGTCCGAGATGCGGTAGTTGCCCGCAGCGAACAGGCCGGCGCGTTCCTGCGGGGTGCGCAGGATGTTGAACGGCGAGAAGTCGTAGGTATCGTTGCCCGGACCGGAGCCTTTGTAGCAGCGGAAGTCGGTATTCGTGGTACCCGGACGGCCGTTGATACGGGTCACGGAAACATTGGCGGCCGTACCCGGACAGGACAGGCCGAAGCTCGCGGCGACGGTGCGCGGAATCACGTAGCGGCCGTTCGGGATGGAGCCCGAACCGAGCGGGAAGATGGTGCCGAAATAGTTGTACAGGGACGGACTCGAGTATTCGCGGTCGGCGGCACTGACGGCGTCCTGACGGTTGTAGGTCACGCCGACAACCAGGCTGCCACGATCGCTGGAATGACCGATCGTCAGCGAGCCACCGGTGCGCTCGCCATCGTCACGGTCGGAAACGCCGTAATCGAAGCTGGCTTCCATACCCTGGAAGTCACGACGCGTGATGAAGTTGACCACGCCGCCGATCGCATCCGAACCGTAAACGGCAGAGGCGCCGTCCTTCAGGATTTCGATGCGCTCGACCATGTTGATGGGGATCGAGTTGACGTCGTTGTAGAACACCCGCTGGCCGTTGATCAGCAGCAGCGTGCGCTGCGAGCCGAGACCGCGGAGCGAAACGGTGGAGGCGCCGGAGCCGCCGCCGTTGTTGACGCCCGGGTTGGTTGCGGCGCCGGCAATCGAGGGGGCTTCCTGAAGCAGGTCGCCGATGGTGAGCTTGCCGGTCTTTTCGATAGCGGACTTGTCAATGACGAAGACCGGGCTCGAGGTTTCGAGATCGACGCGGCGAATGCGCGAACCGGTGACGACGATCGTCTCCAGCGTTTCGCCCTTGTCGCCGCCTTCGTCTTGAGCGAAGGCCGGGGCGGCGGTGAGGCCTACAGCGGCCGCGGTGCCCATGTACAGGGCGTAGCGCACGGCGCGCAGAAGCTCATTGCGGTTTTGTCTCATTACACTCTCCAACGTCAGAGTTGTGACACAGATCGGGACTAGTACTTTCCTTCCTGGAAAAGGCCAAGGTTTTTATCTGCCTAAGCCTCGGCAGCGGCCGATACTAACAACATTCGCAACGAGTGGGAATCCCTGTTGCATATTCGCAACAAGTTTGTTGCTGAGGCGCCAGCTGGCTCTTATGTTCATGATTTAAAAAGCAAAAAAAAAGATAAAAAGCATCTTATTTAGCAATTTTCGACCCTTGGGGCAGGTGCCGAAATTGCGTCCGGACGTTGCCGGAAAGCTGAATGTCCGGACTCAAACGTTAAAAGTGGGGTTAACAGGAATATCACGAGCCGGGCGTCACACGACGCTTCCGGAAGCGCTTTCTTAACGTCGGCCAGTCCAGGATGTGTGGCGGTGGCGGCGTTTCTTACGCCCATTCTTGGCGATGCCGTCGAGACTCCGTCCCGGTGTGCACCATGGACTGAGTGGCGGCGAAAGGCGCGGCGGACGCTGTGTCGGACCCACGCGGGGCATCTGCGCGTGTCGGGACGGAGTCTCGACGGACACGCTAGAGGGGGTGTGAGAAATTCGGGCCGGCTGGGAGGGATTGCGCCGATGGCGCGCGATCGGGTGCGGCGAACAGGGCTGATTGAGCGGCGGCGGCGGCTTGGCGCTGGCTCAGAGGTCCTGCTGGTATTGCACGTAGGGCGTGCGAGCCTGACTGTTGGCCTCGCTGCCGGTCAGCGGTGGGTTGGTCAGGACATTCTGCGCGCCAATGCTGAGTTCAGCCTGCCACGGGGTATGCCAGGTCAGGCCGAGATCAATGCCGGTCCAGCGTTGCGAGTCGGTGCTGAGCGCGCCGCGCAACGGACTGTAGATGCGGCCGGTAATGCTGGCGCTGACGGTCTCGCTGCCAAGGCCAAGACTCACGGCTTTTTGCTGCCACAGAGGACGGCTGCCAGCGAGATCGGGACTGAGGCGGATGCGGCCTATGCTCGCGCCGAGGTCAATGCTCTGGTTGCTGCCGAAATACCAGCTGCCGCGCGCGCCAAGCTGGGCTGAGTCGCTGAAGCGCCCAAGACTGCGAGCGGGAACAACCAGGCGCGGCAGATTGCCGTCGCCGGGCACGGTCGTTGCGGTCAGTGCGGAGCTGCTAAGTGCCGGAACAAGGCTGCGCGGCAGGGCCGGCTCGAGCCAGCTCAGCGCCAGGCTCAGGTCGATGCCGAAATCTGCGCCAGCCCAACTGGCTCCCAGATTGCCTGCGTACCAGTGGCCGCCGGTCTGGCGCTGGCGGCCGCAATCGGGTGTCGCGACGTTGAGATAGCTGGCGGCGGCCAGACAGTCCAGTGCCAGCGAGGGTTCTGACAGGGTCAGCGGAGTCAGCGAAACGCCGCCGTGCAGGCTGGTCTGATCGCCGAGACGCACGCCGACGCGGCCATCGAACAGTGCGGTTGCGTCGATCAGGCGCCAGTCGAGTGCGCTGCCGACCTGCGGCGAAGCCGGTGCTATCGGCGACAGCGGCATGCTGGACTGCGCGACCGCGATGAGCAGGCGTCCGTCGGGCGTGCTCCACATCGGCATCAAGCGCGTGCTTTCCGGATTGGGGCCACTGGCCAAGAGACTGTCCAGCATGGCTTTCTGGCCAGCTTCGTCAGCTTCCGGCACGATGTACTGCGCCGATGCCGCCAAAGGCAGCAGGGCAGTCAACGCGGCGGTGGCGAGAAGCTTGCGCATGGATCAGGTGTCGGTCAGGGCTGCAATCGGACTGGACAGGGGGAATTCAAGTTCCACGGGGTGCGCGGATTTCGTGCCGAGTTTACAAAAAAGTAACGCCAAATGCTTGTCTTGCGTCACCAATCCGAACCAATTCCGCGCATCCCGGCAATATCGCTACACTGTTGCGGCCCAGCCGAGCCGTTCCCAGGGTTGCCTCGCGCATGCTCAGTTTCAAGACTTCTCCCTACGGGCGTCCGCGTCCTGACAGCGACCTGGCGGATTCTGCGTTGCAGGTGCTGCTGCGCGCTGTCGGTTGGCACGACGTGGGACAGGCGGGCGTCGCACTGTGCTCGGCGTTGCTGGGGGCGGGCGAGTTCCGTCTCGTCGACAGTGCCGCTGCCGCCGTGTTGATGGCGCATCATGTCGCCGGTCGCGCCGACGGCCAATTGGCGGCTTTGTTGGTCCCGCCTATCGTGCTGGTTGACCCGGCTGCGCGACAGGTGCGTGTATTGCAGCCGCTGGGCATTCCCGAAGCGACTACCGGCTTGCTCGACGCTCGCGTTCCGGCCGAAGCATGGTCCAGTGCCGACTGGCAGGAGAGCTGGGCTCGTGCGGTGTTGCTGCTCGACGCCAAGCTGGTCAGTGTGCGCGCGGCGGAAAGCCTGCAGCAGGCGGTGGAGCGTCTGGAGCGCGCCGAGCGCCTGCAGCGTGCGTTGTTCGCGATCGCCGATCAGGCGAATGCGGATCGCGACATGGCTGAAGTCATGGCCGCATTGCATCGCATCGTCGGCAGCCTGATGTACGCGGAGAATTTCTACATTGCGCTGTACGAGCCCTCGCGGCACACGGTGCGGTTCCCGTATTTTGTCGACGTCGCCGATTCGGACCTGCCGGATCCGGCGCGCGAATTCGCGCTGCATGAGCTCTACGGCAGCATGACCTGGCATCTGCTGACCGGCGGCAAGGCGCTGCGGGGCTCTCCCGAGGCGCTGGGCACCCAGGTCGAAGGCCGCATCGTCGAAGTCGGCCCCGAGAGCGTCGACTGGCTCGGGGTGCCACTGCTGCGCGGCCATCAGGTCGTCGGTGGCATCGTGGTGCAGAGCTATCGCGAAAGTGAGCGTTTCAGCGAACAGGATCAGGCGCTGCTCACCTACGTCGCGCAGCACATCCTCACCGCGCTTGAGCGTCGTCGCGCGCACGAAGAACTTGAGCAGCGCGTGGCCGAACGCACCGATGCGCTGCGCGAAGCCAACCGGGTCTTGCAACAACAGGTGCTGGAGCGCCAGCGCGGTGAACGCCTACAGGCGGCGCTGTTCCGCATTGCGGAGTTGGCTAACGCCACGGACAGCCTGGAAGAGTTCTACGCGGCCCTGCATCGTGTCGTCGGCGGTCTGTTGAATGCGCGCAATTTCTATATCGCGCTGGCTTCCGACGACGGCAGCGAGCTGCGCTTCCCGTATTCGGTCGACGAGTTCGACCATGAGCGCCGCACGCGCCGGCCCGGCCTGGGCCTCACCGAATATGTGCTCAATCACGGCACGGCGCTGTTGGCGGATCGTCCCAGTATCGCCCGCCTGAGTGCCGCCGGCCATGTGGCGAGCATCGGTACGCAGTCGACCTGCTGGCTGGGCGTGCCGCTGATCTGTGCCGACAAGTCGGTCGGCGTGCTCGCGGTGCAGAGCTATTCCGAAGACTACGGCTACACGCCGCGCGACCAGGAACTGCTGACCTTCGTTTCGTACCACATCGCCAATGCGCTGGAGCGCAAGCGCAATGCGGAATCGCTCAAGTCGGCCTATGCCGAGCTCGAGCAGCGCGTCGCCGAGCGCACCGGCGAACTGGCCGCCGCCAACCGAGACCTGCGCGAACAGATGGCGTATCGCGAAAGCATAGAACGCCAGCTCAAGCACGAAACCCTGCACGATTCGCTGACCGGATTGCCCAACCGGACCTTGTTCCTGGAGCGGCTCGAACTGGCGCTGGACGGCTACCGACGCGATTCGCGCCGGCTGTTCGCCGTGCTGTTCCTCGACCTCGACCGCTTCAAGGTCATCAACGATTCAGTCGGCCATCTCGTGGGCGACGATCTGCTCTACGAGGTCGGCGGCCGCATCGCCGGCTGTCTGGAGCCAGGCGACGTCGCTGCGCGCCTGGGCGGTGACGAGTTCGCGATCCTGCTGCATGACGTGGTCGAAGCCGACAGTGCGATCAGTTTCGCTGCGCGCATCATCCAGTCGCTGAATGCGCCGATCCGCCTGGGGCCTAAGGAAGTGTTCACCTCGACTTCGATCGGCATCGCGCTGTGCTCGCCGCGTTACGCCAAGGCCGAGGAACTGCTACGCGATGCCGACGTGGCCATGTACCGCGCCAAGGCGGAAGGGCGCCATCGCTATGCTCTGTTCGATGAGCGGCTGCACCAGGAAGCGCTGCGCCTGCTCGAAGTGGAGAACGACCTGCGCCGCGCGATCGCGCGCGGTGAGCTCGAGCCCTACTTTCAGCCGATCGTGCGTCTTTCCGATCGCAGCCTGGTCGGCTACGAGGCACTGGTGCGCTGGCGTCATCCGGAGCGCGGCATCCTGCTGCCCAGCGAATTCCTCTCCGTGGCGGAGGATAGCGGTTCGGCCGAGCAGATCGACTGGCAGATGTTCGAACGCGTGTGCGCGATCGCACCGGCGCTGACCGCGCAGGGCGGCTTCATCAGCATCAATCTGACGGCGCGGCATTTCCGCGTCAGCGACCTCGATCGCGAGCTCTTCGCCATTCTCGACCACAACGGCGTGATGCCCAGTCGGATTCGCATCGAAGTGACTGAACGTGCGTTGCTGGAAAATCCGGCTCAGGTAAAGCAGATCCTCGACGGCTTGCGCAAGCGCGGCATCAGTGTCGCGCTCGATGATTTCGGTACGGGCTACTCCAGCCTGAGCTACCTGCACCAGTATCCGCTACAGGCGCTCAAGATCGACCGCTCCTTCGTGGCCGAGATGCGCCCTTATGACGACGGCAGTTCCAGCGCGGTTGTACGCGCGATCCTCGCCATGGCCGGCTCGCTGGGCATGCAGGTGATTGCCGAGGGAATAGAAACCGAGTCGCAGCAGCAGGCGCTGGAAGCGCTCGGCTGCGAGTTCGGCCAGGGCTTTCTGTTCGGTCGCCCGCAGCCGGCGGAGCACTGGCTGGGACTGGGAGGATGTTGAGAAACAGACTGCCGGAGGGCGTGAGCAAGCTATGCCCGCTGCGCTCGGTTGAAATGGGGGGAGGAAGGCCCCGCCATCAGCAAGATGCTGGGACAGTACTGAACCTCAACGTGGCGTGCGATCAGGCTTGACGCGACTGCTTGTCGCCTAGTGCGTGCTATCCGACCCCGGCGTTCCCGGTAAGTCACGCAACACCTGTTCCAGGTCCACGCGATCGAAGTGGTAGCGCGTGTTGCAGAACTCGCAGGTGACTTCGACGCGGCCGTCCGGTTGCAGCGCCGCTTCGCTTTCGTCGCGGCCAAGGTTGCGCAGTACGGCGGCCACGCGATCACGGCTGCATTGGCAGCCGAAGAACAGGCCGCGTTCGCCGGTGAGCTGCACGTTTTCCTCGTGGAACAGGCGTAGCAGCACCTGCTCGGCCGGCAACTGCAGCAGTTCTTCCTCGCTCAGCGTCGCGGCCAGATGGCGCGCGCGATTCCAGCCGTCCGGGTCGGTCTCGCCGATACCGCCGCCCTGGGCCAGCGGCTGCAGTATCAGGGCCGCGGCGCGGCCGCCGCCACAGGCCAGGTAAATGCGGCTGGGCAGTTGCTCCGAACGCTCGAAATAACCCTCGATAAGCTGGGCGAGGGCGCCGTGCTCGACCGGCACCAGGCCCTGCTGGCGCTGGCCGGTGGAGGCATTGTCGATGGTGATCGCGAGCAGCGGTTCGGCCAGTTCGGCAAGATCAATCGCTTCGGCTGCGCCACCGCGCCATCGCGCCAGTCCCCGCAGCCGGCCATCGTCATTGCACTCGGTGTAGAGCAGGCTCAGGTCGCCTTTGGAGCGGATGTGCAGCGAAAGGCTGCCGCTCAGCCTGATCGTGCCGCTGAGCGCTGCCGTGGCCGCCAGGGCCTGGCCCAGCAGGCTCGCCACGGCGGGCTCGTAGTCGCTCCGCTTCGCCACTTCCTGCCAGGCTTCCTCCAACTGCACCAGCACGCCACTTACGCCGGCGCGCTCGAGCAGAAATCGATGCAGGCGGTCCTTGGGTTTGTCCACGAAAGCAGTCCTCAGCGTCAGGTCCGCCCACGTGCGGCCGGGCTGGCGATTTTGCAAGCCGGACGACGGTGCGGGTGCGGATTATCAGCCAGGGCGTGGTGTTGGTGCAGAGTCCGGTTGTGCCCTTGCCCCGCGCGTCGCGTTTCTGCGAATCTGCGCGGCCCTTACTGCCAGGCTCGCGCGTTGGCCGCTCGCCCCCGAAAACGCGCTGCGCTGCGCTTCGTCTGGCGTTGGACCTGGCGCCTGGCGCTGGTCTGGGTGCTCGGCAGTGTCGCGCTCGTGCTGCTTTTCCGCTTCGTGCCGGTAGGCTATTCCGGCTTCATGCTTGAACGCCAGATCTCGGCCTGGTTCGCTGGCGAAAGCGATTTCCGCCTGCGCCAGAGCTGGGTGCCGCTGCACGCGGTGTCGCGCGAACTGCCGATCGCGCTGGTCGCGGCCGAAGACCAGAAATTTCCTTTGCATCACGGCTTCGATGTCGAGGCGATACGCGAGGCGATCGAGGATGCCGAAGGTGGCGAGCGAATGCGCGGCGCGAGCACCATAAGCCAGCAGACCGCGAAGAACCTGTTCCTGTGGAACGGCCGCAGCTTTGTACGCAAGGGGCTGGAAGCTTATTTCACGGTGCTGATCGAGCTGTGCTGGCCCAAGGAGCGCATCATCGAGGTCTATCTCAATGTCGCGGAATTTGGCGACGGCATCTACGGCGCGGCCGCCGCGAGCGATGTCTATTTCCGCAAGACGCCCGGTGCGCTGACCGCGCGAGAAGCGTCGCTGCTCGCCGCGGTGCTGCCCAATCCGCGTCGCCGGCATGTGGACAAGCCGAGTGCCTATGTGCAACGCCGCGCCGCCTGGATCGAGCGGCAGGCGCGGCAGCTAGGAGGGCCGCGTTACCTCGACGGACATTGAGGCGGCCGTTTCACTCTTTCTGTCATGGTTCTCGACTAGCATCAGCCGGTTTACCACTGACCCAATGCCCATGAAGCAACTTGCCGTCGTCGTTCCCGCCTACAACGAAAGCGAAGGGCTGCGCGAATTCCAGCGCCGCATCGGCCAGGTGTTCGACACGCTCGATCTGGAGTGCAGCGTGCTCTATGTCGACGATGGCAGCCGTGACGACACCTGGCAGGTCATGGAGTCCCTGCGCGCGGCCGACTCGCGCGTGGCGACGCTGAAGCTCAGCCGCAATTTCGGCAAGGAACTGGCGCTTACCGCGGGACTCGACCATGTCGACGCCGATGCGGTTGTCGTGATCGACGCGGACCTGCAGGATCAGCCCGAACTGATCCCGGAGTTCGTGGCGCGCTGGCGCGAAGGCTATGACGTGGTCTACGGCACCCGCTCCAACCGAGCCGGTGAAACGGCGCTGAAGAAGTTGACGTCGGCCGCGTTCTACCGCGTCATGGAAAAGTTGACGGACCTGCCGGTGCCGCGCGATACCGGCGACTTCCGCCTCATGAGCCGCCGTGTCGTCGACGCGCTGAAGCTGCTGCGCGAACGCCAGCGTTTCATGAAAGGACTTTTCACCTGGGTCGGCTTCGCGCAAACCTCGGTCCTCTACGATCGCGACGCGCGCTTTGCTGGCGACAGCAAATGGAACTACTGGAAATTGTGGAACTTCGCGCTTGAAGGCATTACCTCGTTCTCGTCGTTTCCGCTACGGCTGGCGACGTACGTGGGGTTCTTTTCCGCGCTGATCGCGTTCGTATTCGGCGTCGTCGTGTTCTTCAAGGCACTCGCCTTCGGCGACCCGGTGCGCGGCTATCCCTCGTTGATGGTGGTGGTGCTGTTTCTCGGCGGCGCCCAGCTCATGGCGTTGGGCATGATCGGCGAATATCTCGGCCGCACGTATGTGGAATCCAAGCAGCGGCCGCTGTATTTCGTCGACCGCCACCATACGGCGACGCCAGGTGCGGCCAAGCGCGACATTTAGGAAACCTCTGAAGTTTTGGCACGATCGCTTTTGTACGCAGCAGCAGATCTCCACAGCCCCGGCCTGTTGGGCGTTCAGAGTGATCAGAACCTGCGGTTCTGAGCGATCACTCTTGACTGCCTTGACTCAAGGGAGCTCCAGAATCAAAAGTTATATCGGCTTGTTCAGAGGTTCCTTAGCATCGACGGCCAGGCCATCCGGTTGCGAATACTCCGTCTATAGACTCAGGGCTTTGGGCTGGGGCATGCTTCCGAGGTCCGGGTGCGAGGTTAGTGTC
>JAAFHE010000098.1 GCA_013298265.1 Lysobacterales bacterium
ACGCGCAGCCGATGCAGGTCGTCGCGGTGATGCCGAAAGACTTCTATGCGTTCCAGGATTTCGAGGTCTGGTTACCCTTGAGCCTGCAGCCGCTGGCGGCGCCGGCGGATTCGACGCTGAGCCTTGCGGCGCTGGTGCGTCTGGAGCCAGGCCAGAGCGCTGACACGGTGATGAACGAACTTCAGCCGGTCGTCGACGACGTCAACAAGCGCTACAGCGGAAATTTCGATGCGACGCGCAAGCTCGCACTGTTTCCCGCCTACCGCATCTACAGCCACGCCAACATGCCGGTGATCATGGTGTCGGGCTTCATCGCGATCGCTGTGCTGCTGCTGGGATCGGTCAACATCAGCATGATCTTCTATGCGCGCCTGCTGGAGCGCAGCCGCGAACTCGCGCTGCGCTCGGCGCTGGGTTCCACGCGCGCGCGCCTGCTGCGCCAGTGCCTGCTGGAATCGGTCGTCATCGTCGCGCTCGGACTGGTCGTTGGCATAGGCCTCGCGATGATCGGCATCGAGTGGGGCCAGAGCATCCGGGATTTCCCGTCGCAGGTGCTGGCCTCGGGCTTGCCGCCGGACTATCCCGAAATGCGCGCGATCGATCTGTTCGCGGCGATTGTCGCCGCCGCGGTGATCTGGCTCGCGAGCACGCTGATTCCCGCCTGGCGTATGTCACGGCAGGACGCCGCCAAGGTGATTGCCAGCGGCGGCAAGGGCGTTTCCTCGGGCCGCGGCAGTTCCAAGAGCGCGATGATCCTGGTCGGCATCCAGGTGATCATTTCCTGCATGCTGCTGGTGATCTGCGCGAGTCTCGTCGTGGCCGTCAGCGACGAGGCGGGCAAGGCCAAGGGCTTGGCCACGGTCGGCGTGCACGTGTCGACCGATCCGACGGTGTTCGGCGACAAATATGCCGATGCCGCGACACGGATCAACTACTGGAACGAGGTGTCTGGCGCGATTGGTGCGCGCCTGCCCGGTTCCGCCGCGACGTTCGCGACCGCCGTGCCGACACGGCCGATCGAAGAGCCGGTGGCGATCGAGAACCGCGAGGCCGCGGCGAGCGAAGGCGCGCTGACCTTGCCCGTCACGGCCGTGGCGGACAACTACTTTGACGTGCTTGGCATCAGCCTGCGCGCGGGACGACTGTTCGACAGCACGGATACGGCGACTTCGCTGAACGTGGCCGTGATCGACGAGCATACGGCCAAGCGCTACTGGCCCGACCAGGATCCGCTCGGCAAGCGCATCCAGCTCGCGCCTGCCGGCAACGGGCCGTGGCTGACCATCGTGGGGGTGGTGTCGCACGTGGCCGGGCAGCCCTACAGCGGCGACGACGGCGTGATTTACCGCGCCACGCGTCAGGCCGCGCCGGCTTCGTTCCACGTCATCGTCAAGGCACCCGCGACGGCGAACAACGGCGCGGGCGCGATTCGCGAAGCGGCGTTCACGGTCGATCGCGATCTGCCGCTGCACAACCTGCAGAAGCTCGACGATCTGCTGGCGGCGCTGGATATCGGCTTCGCGTCGATCATTCCCGTGTTCAGCGTGATCGTCGGCATTACCGTGCTGCTCGCCGCGAGCGGCCTGTTCGGATTGATCAGCCGGTCCGTGGCGCAGCGAACCCAGGAAATCGGCGTGCGCCGCGCCCTGGGCAGCACGACCGCACGGATCACAGGCATCTTCGTACGCCAGGGGGCGATCTATCTCGCCATCGCGCTGGTCGGCGGCTGCCTTGGCGTGGTGATGACGAACCGGCTCGCGTCGGTGATACCCAATGCACTGGACCGGGTCGTTGTGGTCATCCTCGGCGTATTGGTGGTGATGTTCGTCGTGATCTTCTCGGCCTCGTATTTCCCGACGCGCAGGGCGGTGAGGCTCGAGCCCGGCGAAGCATTGCGCTACGAGTGACAGCACTATTTCAAATTGAATCGGATGCTGCCGCGGCACGGTCGCGGCCGCAGCGGCATATCGGCGGCGCGGTCGCTGCCATTCAGCGTGATAGACAACGCACCGCCCGGAACATGCCGGTGCACAGGAGATCGTCATGAGCAAGCAACACCTGATCGAATTGCAGGCCGTCAAGAAGATCTTCTACACGGATGATCTGGAAACGTGGGCGCTCAACAACATCCATCTCACCATCGATGCGGGCGAATACGTGTCGATCAGCGGCCCGTCGGGCTGCGGCAAGTCGACGCTGCTGTCGGTGATGGGGCTGCTCAGCTCCTTCACCGAAGGCAAGTACCTGCTCAACGGCACCGAAGTGTCTGGCCTTGGCGAAGCCGAACAGGCGCGCGTGCGCAACCAGGAAATCGGCTTCATCTTCCAGGCCTTCAACCTGATCGGTGACATGAGCGTGTTCGAGAATGTTGAATTGCCGCTGACGTTCCGCAACGACCTTTCGCGCAAGCAACGGCAGGAGATGGTCGTGGAGGCGCTCGAGCAGGTCGAGATCGGCCACCGCCAGAAGCACTATCCCGCGGAACTGTCCGGCGGCCAGCAGCAGCGCGTGGCCATCGCGCGTGCGCTCGTCGGCAAGCCCAAAGTGCTACTCGCCGACGAACCGACGGGCAACCTCGACTCGAAGAACGCGCAGATCGTGATGGACCAGCTCGCGTCGCTGCATCGCAAGGGCAGCACGATCGTGATGGTCACGCATGATCCCCGTTCCGCCGAGCAGGCGCAGCGGCAGGTGTCGTTGTTCGACGGCAAGCTGGTCGACGATCGCCTGACAGGACAGGGCGTGCGCATGGCTGCGCACGGCTAGCCGTATCACGCGACCGCCTGCTGCGCCGGGCGCGTCGGAGCGCGTGCCCGGCGGGGGTCGCGGGAGAACCAGCAGACTGGGGAAGGGGCATGGCGACAGTAGTGGAATTGTTGCAGGCGCTCGCGAGCCAGCGCATACGGCTGGCGGTGCAAGCCGGTGAACTGCATTGCTATGCGCACAAGGGTGCGCTGACGGCGCCGCTGAAAGCCGCGATCGCGCTGCACAAGAGCGAACTGCTGGCGTTGTTGCACGCGCGCAAGCCGGCCGACGCGCCGCTGCCCGTGCCGCAGATCGGTAGCGACGGTGCGCCGGCGTTCGATCTGTCGGTCGGTGCGCGCGCGTTGTACCTGCTGCAGCGCCTGGATCCGGCGTCCACGGCGTATAACATTCCGCTTTGCCTGAAATTCCACGGCGAGGTCGATCTGCCGGTGCTGCAGCGTGCCTGGGCCGGCGTGCTCGACCGCTATCCGATCCTGACGGCGCATGTGGTCGACGAAAACGGTGTGGTGCGTCTGCGCGCTGATCCGCGCTGCCGCGGCAGCGTGCACGGCAGCGAAGTCGCGCCCGCCGACGACGCGCAGCTACTGCCATTCCTGCGCCGCCAGGCTGGCATGCCGTTTGATCTGCAGGACGGTCCGCTGGTACGCATCGCGCTGTTCCGCCAGGACGCGCAGCGTTCGGTGCTGCTGATCACCGTCCATCACCTGATCTTCGACGGCGGTTCCGCCGTGGTGCTGCTCAAGGCGTTGCTGGCCGACTATCGCGGCTTGCTGCAGGGCAGGCCGCCGGCTGCGGTCGCGGCACCGTCGGGTTACGCGCATTTCGTCGCCGCGGAAGCTGCGCTGCTGGCATCGCCCGACGGCGCCAAGCACGCGGCGTACTGGAAGCGTCAGCTGGAGGGGATTCCCTCGGCCTTCGAACTCGTGCCGCAGTTGCCGCTGCCCGCAGTACCCGATGACGGCGAGGGTTTCACGCTGACGGAAACGCTGCCGCCGGATCTTTCCGCCTGGTTGCGCCAGGCCGCGCGCGAACACGGCGCGACGCCGTCGGCGATCCTGCTGTCAGCCTATGCGGTGCTGCTGCATCGCTACAGCGGCGAGGACGAAATCATCGTCGGCATGCCGGTATCGCCGCGCAGCAGACAGCATTACGCCGGCGACATCGGCTATTTCGTGAACGTGGTACCGCTGCGCATCCCGTGCGACGGCCAGCGCCGCTTCGTGGATTTCCTGCATGACACGCAGGCGACGATGATGGAGGCGCTCTATCACTCCGAATATCCGTTCGCGCTGATGCAAGAGCGCTCGCGCAGCCGCGCCGCCGGCGAAAACGCGATCTTCCAGGTTTCCTACGCGTTCCAGGACTTCCTGCATCCATCGGAGTTCTCCCGCGCTGCCGGCGAACCGGGACCGGATACCGACTACCTCGGCAGCATCGTGCAGCAAGGCGATTCCGATCTTTCGCTGGACGTGTTCGATGCCGGCGCATCGTTCGTGCTGCAGCTGAAGTACGGCATGCGCCGCTACACGCGCAACACCGTGGCCAGACTGCTGGCCCACTATGTCTGCCTGCTGCAGGCGATTCGTGCAGACCCGCTGGGCAAGCTGGGCGCTTTCGCGATCCTGTCCGAGGCGGAAGAGCATCTCGTGCTGCGGGAATTCAACGATACCCACGCGTCATATCCCAAGCAGGCCTGCATCCACGACCTGTTCGTGCAGCAGGCCCTCATGCAGCCGCAGCGCACGGCGCTGGTCCACGGCAGTGAGACGACGACGTATGCCGAGCTGGATGCGGCGAGCCGCGATCTGGCCATCCATCTGCAGGCACTTGGTCTAAGCGCTGGCAGCCGTGTAGGCCTGTGCATGGATCGCTCGCCGCCGCTGCTGATCGGTCTGTTCGGCATTCTCCGCGCCGGTGCGGTCGTGGTGCCGCTGGATCCGGATTACCCGGTGGAACGCCTGACCTACATGCTGCACGACAGCGGCGCGACGCTGCTGCTCACCCGGCAGCGTTTCGCGCAGCGGCTGGAGCCCGGACTGCCGCCGGCCGTGCAGGTGTTGTGCTGGGACGACGCGGCCTCGTCCTGGGGACGCGACGTTGCTGCGCGCGAGGCTGGCGGTGCCGAATTGCGGCGCGTCGCGGGTGCCGGCGATCCGGCCTATCTGATCTATACCTCGGGCTCGACCGGGCAGCCCAAGGGCGTGCTGGTCGAACACCGTGGCGTGGTCAACCAGAATGTTTTTTCGCGCGCCCGCTTAGGGATCGGCGTAGACGACACCGAGATCTTGTTTTCCAGCCTGAGCTTCGATCTCTTCATGGAAGAGGTATTCCGCATCCTCAACGGCGGTGCGCGGCTGGTGCTGGCGGCGAAGGAAACTCTGCTGTCGTTGCCGCTGCTGGAATCCTTGCTGGTCGGGCAGCAGGTCAGCGTACTGGCCCTGCCGACCGCGTTTTTTCATGAACTTGCCGGCGCGGGGATCGATATCTCGAGCCTTCGCCGTATCTTCGTCGGTGGTGAAAAACTCGACTACGCCAAAGCTTGCGCGTTTGTCGAACGCTATCCCGGTATCGCGCTGCACAACGGGTACGGCCCGACGGAAGCCTCGATCTTCTGCACCACGATCGAAGTCACGCCGGCGTTGCTGCTGGGGCGCGACACGGTATCCATCGGCCGGCCCATCGCGAACACCCAGATCTACCTGCTCGACCGTTACGGCAATCCGCAGCCGCCGGGTGTGGCCGGGGAGCTGTGCGTTGCCGGCGACGGGGTCGCGCGCGGTTACTGGGAGCGGCCCGAGCTGAGCCGGCAGCGGTTCGTCGCAAATCCCTTCGTGCGCGGCACACGCATGTATCGGACCGGCGATCTGGCGCGCTGGCACGAGGACGGCACGCTGGAATATCTGGGCCGCATCGACGCACAGGTGAAGATCCGCGGCTTTCGCATCGAGCCCGGCGAGATCGAGGCCTGCCTGCACGCCCATGCACAGATCGACAGTGCCGTCGTGGTCGCACGCGGCGAGGCGGTAAACCGTCAACTGGTGGCGTTCTACCGCGCGCGTGACGGCGCGCAGCCGACCGCGGACGATCTGCGTACACATCTGCGGCAGACCCTGCCCGCGCACATGATTCCGCAGTTGTTTGCGGCTCTGCCGGCGATTCCGCTGACCCCGGGCGGCAAAGTCGACCGGCGTGCGCTGGAACGGCTGGACCTGACGCTGCAGCCGGACCGGCGCCACGTCGCCGCGCGCACGCCGCTTGAACAACAGCTGGTCGATGTCTGGGCGCAGGTGCTGAAGCTGACCGGCGATTCCATCGGCGTTTACGACAATTTTTTCGAGATCGGCGGGCATTCGCTGCTCGCGACCCAGTTGCTGGCACAGATTCGCAACCGCTTCGATGTGGACCTGCCGTTCAGGACGCTGTTCGACGGCGCAGACATTGCGACCATTGCCGCCGCGATCGATGCCGCCGGACGAGGCTCGCGCCGCGCGTTCGCGCGCGTCGACCGGCGGACATGGCCGCAACTGCCGCTGAGCTACGCGCAGGAACGCCTGTGGTTCATCCATCAGCTCGATCCCGACGGCAGCGGCTACAACGTGCCGTGCGCCGTGCGCATGGCCGGCGCGCTGGACATCGACCGGCTGCAGCAGGCCTTCGCGCTGCTCATCCAGCGCCACGAAAGCCTTCGCACCGTGTTCGGCAGCGATCAGGGACGGCCGTACCAGCGAGTGCTCGACGCGGTGGATTTCCGGCTTGGCCGCGTCGATCTTTCGGCACACGAGGCCGCGTCGCGCGAGGACCACGCGCGTGCGCTCTGCGAGGCGGAAGCCGCGGTGCCTTTCGATCTCGCAGCCGGTCCCCTTATCCGCGGCCGGGTCATCCGGCTTGCCGACGACGACCACGTGCTGATGCTCAACCTGCATCACATCGTCTGCGATGGCTGGTCCATCGGCGTGCTGGCGAAGGAGCTGGGCGAGGCGCTGCACGCGTTGCAGCACGGTACGGAGTACGCGCCGTCACTGCTGCCGATCCATTACGTCGACTATGCGATCCGGCAGCGCGAATGGCTGGAGCGCGACGGTGTCCTGGAACGCCAGCTCGCCTACTGGCGCGACCAGCTTGCCGGCATTCCGGCCTTGCTGGACCTGGCGACCGACTACCCGCGTCCAACCGTGCGCAGCGTGGCCGGCGCGACGCTGCGATGCCTCATCGATGCGCCCTTGACCGCGGCGCTCAGGCAACTCGCCGCCCGCCGCAACGACACGCTGTTCATGGTCCTGCTCGCCGCCGTGAAGGTCCTGCTGTACCGCTATACCGCCGAGGAAGATATCTGCGTCGGTACGGCGGTCGCCAACCGCCGCCAGGCCGAAACGGAAGGCCTGATCGGAATGTTCGTCAATACCCTGGTCCTGCGTACGCAACTGCGTGGTGAGGCTTCCTTCGCCGAGGTACTGGCGGCGGTCCGGCAGACCTGCGTCGCGGCCTACGAACACCAGGACGCGCCCTTCGAGAAAGTCGTCGAAATCGTGCAGCCGCAGCGCAACCGCGCGATCAGCCCGCTGTTCCAGGTCGCGGTGGCGCTACGCAACGCCGACGAAGAAGTCGTCGCGCCCGGCCTGCGCGCGTTTGCTCTCGAAAGCGGCATCAGCAACCTCGATCTGAGAATCGAATTCCACGAAACATCGGCCGGCATCGGCGTTGCGCTCGAATATTCCACCGCACTGTTCATGCCTGAGCGCATCCGGCGTATGGCGGTACATCTGCAGGCGCTGTGCCGTGCGATCGTCGACGCGCCGGATATGCCGGTCGCGCAACTGGATTATGTTGCCGCGGACGAATGCCGCGAGCTGCTGCGCCTCGGCCGCGCCGCTCCGCCTGCGACTGTCACTGGCGCGCCGCGGTTGGTTCACGCGTGGTTCGAGGCGCAGGCTGCCGCGCAGCCGCAGGCGATCGCGCTCGAATGCGACGGAGAGGACGTGTGCTTCGCCGATCTGAACCGGCGCGCGAACCGGATCGCCCACGCCCTGCTGGCACTCGGTGTCGGGGTGGACGACCGCGTCGCGATCTGCGTCGATCGCGGCGTTGCCACTATCGTCAGCCTGCTCGGCGTGCTCAAGGCCGGTGCGGCCTATGTGCTGCTGGATCCCGACGAGCCGGCCGACTGGCCGGATCCACTGCGCGACAGCGCGCTGCGTGTCCTGCTCACGGCATCGGCGCTGCCGCAGGGCGCCCTCGTGCAGCAGGCCGAGGCCCAGGGCATCGATGTGATCGCGCTCGATGGTGATGGCATCGCATCGCAGGCGAGGCACGATCCGGCCGTGGTCGTTACGCCGCAACAGCTGGCTTGCGTCACCTACGCCGCCACCGGCGCTCCCGGTCAGGACCAGGCCGGTCGGCAGGGCGTGATGATCGGGCATGGCGCCCTCGCCAACTACCTGCGCTGGGCCGTACACACGTACGCGGGCGACGTACCGTGCGATGCGATCGTGTCGTCGCCACTCGCGTCCGCTGCGGCGATCACGTGTCTGTGGCTGCCGCTGCTGACCGGCGGGCGTGCCCTGCTGATGCCGCAAGGCGACGAAGCCGGCAGCCTGGAAACGCTGCTGCGCAGCGGCCGTCGTTTCGATCTGCTGAAAATCACCCCGGCACAGTGGTGCGGGCTCAGTCAACGCCTGAGCGTCGCTGGCGCGCGCTGCGACGTCAGCCGGATCGTCGTGGGTGGTGAGGCAACTTACAGCCCTGGGGCCTGGCTCTCCCTCGCGCCGCAGGCGCGTTGCTTCAGCGAATACGGCGTGGCGGAAACCGTCGCCGGCTGCTGCGTCCACGAATTGCAGCCGAACTATCAGCGCGACGTGGCCACCCTGATCGGCGTACCCATCGACAACACACAGCTGTATGTCCTCGACGCGCAGCGCAGGCTGCAGGCGCGCGGCATGCCGGGCGAGCTGTACATTGCCGGTGCGAGTCTCGCGCGGGGTTACCTCGGCAACACCGAGCTGACCACGCAGCACTTCGTGGCCGATCCGTTCGCGCCAGACGCGCCGATGTACCGCAGCCGCGACCGCGTGCGCTGGCGCGAAGACGGTCGTCTGGAATACCTGGGCCGTATCGCCGGGCGGGCGACGGTGCGCGGGTCCTTCACCGAGCTCGGCGACATCGAAGGGAAACTGAGCGAGCATGCGCAGATCGAAACCAGCGTCGTGCTCGTGCATGGCGAATCCAACCGCAGGCGGCTCGTCGCCTACTATCTGGCCCGCGACAGCCGACCTGGGCATTGTGTAGAAATTCCCGCCGACAACCTGCGCGCGCATCTGCAGGAAACCCTGCCGCACCACAGGATCCCGGCGGCCTTCTACAGCCTCGAAGCGATTCCCCGCACGCCGGACGGTGACATCGATCGCGAGGCTCTACGGCGACTCGCGCAGACAATCGGCGGCACTGCGCGTCACCACGCCCCGCGCACCGCAACCGAACGTGGGCTCGTCGATATCTGGGCCGAGGTATTGCAGCTCGCACCGTCGGCGGTAGGCACCAACGACGATTTTTTCGAACTCGGCGGACATTCGCTGCTCGCCGTGCGCCTGATGGCCCGGATCAGCGACACGTTCGAGCGCCTGCTGCCGCTTGCGGTGCTGTTCAATGCGCCGACCATCGGCGCTCTGGCCGAACTTCTCGCCGACTCCACCGACGCGGTCGCGCAGATCGTCGTACCGATCCAGCCGGCCGGCTCACTGGAGCCCGTGTTCGCCGTGCCCGGGGTAGGGGGCAATGTCTTGTCGTGGCGACCGCTGAGC
>JAAFHE010000099.1 GCA_013298265.1 Lysobacterales bacterium
GGCCATGCGGCGCCAGGGTGAGCCGTTCGCGGCATGCGGCGGGCGGGAGGATTCGGACATGTGTTTCAGTGTAGCGGGCGTGGATGTTCAGCGGATGTGGTCGAGGCTGGCGCAGTGGGCGCAGTGGGCGCCGTCGCGGCGGCGCGCGGAAACCTCAAAGCCGGCTCGCGAGCATTGTCGTCGCCCGGCTCGCCGGTGTAGCGTTCGCGCGGACTGTCGCCAGAGTGCTGCTCATGCATGTTTCCGTACACCACGACCGTGCCGCACGGCGCTTCCTGGCTGAGGTCGATGGCTACCGCTGCGTGCTCGACTACGAACTCGTCGGCGATCGCATGAGCATCGTCCATACGCGCGTGCCCAGCGAAGTCGGCGGACGCGGCATCGCTGCGACGCTGACCGAAGCGGCCGTCGCGGCGGCCCGCGTGGAGGGCTGGAAGATCGCGCCGCTGTGCTCGTACGCGCGGGTCTGGTTCGAGCGGCATCCCGAGCACGGCAATCTGCTGGCCTGAGCATCGAGGAGACACCAGAGGACCCCGCGATCCGTGCGGCGATGCCTGCGTTCGCAGGCATCGCCGGCGTCGGACCGATGCGCCAGGCCTTTATTCCGGCGCCCGATCGACGCGAAACACCGGATAGAGATTGAACTGCTCGTCCCAGGAGGCATGTCGGCGCGCGAAGAACTGCAGGCGGGCGTTGCTGTCCTTGACGAACGCGGGATCGGTCGCGAGCTTGCGCTGGAATTCCTCGGCGAGTTTCGGATCGCGCTTGAGCTGTTCACGCGCAACGTCCTCGGCGACGTATTCCTCCATGTATTCCTTCTGCTCGAACGCGCCGTTGAACGCGCCCCAGGCGGCGAGTGAGTCGGGTGCCTGGGGTTCGAGCAGGGCGACGGCGATGCGCGAGCGCGCCTGGGCCAGCGGGACATAAAGCGCGCCAGCGGCGAGGTCGCGGGTTTCGGCCTGCCATTCGCCTTGCAGCGTCGTGCGCTGATGATTCTCGCTCGACTGGTCGGCGAAGCGCGCGGCGCTGGCGCGGAACGTCTGCAGGGCCAGTTGCGGCAGCGGATCGGTCACGCGCTTGTAGCTGACGCCGTGAGCGTCGAGCTTGGCGGCGACGAGCGTCGCCCACGCCACCGGCACGAGATAGCCAGCCTTCGGCACTTCGACCTGGGTGCCCGGCTGCACGTCGTCGCGCAGCGGCACTTTCCAGATCTGCGGCTTGCGCTCGTCATAGCGTGTCATCAGGGCACCGGAGATTTCCGACGGCGTGCGCGTATACGCGTAGCCGCGGAATTCGATCTCGCGGGCGGTATCGCTGGCCTTGTAGTCCAGTGCGACGCGCGTGCCGCCGAGCGTTGCGGCGCGCTCGTCGGCGGTCAGCTGTTCGGTGCGCCAGTCCTTGCCGCGTTCGCTGACGAGCTGCAGCACGTCGAGCATGGTGTTGCGCGTCACTTTCACGCGCACCGGATACGGCTTCCAGGAATGTGTCTCGACGAGCATGGCGAAGCGGTTGCGCAGCGGTAGGTAGCCGGTCGAGAAGCGTGGCGGTGCGACAGTGTCGGCAAAGCCCGAGGTCGGGTCGTCGGTGTTGACGAAAGAGGGATAGAAGCCCAGCGGCAGCGAACCCTGCTTGCTCAGGCGCGCCAGCGTCTGGTCGCGCAGGTCGCGGCCGAGCTTGCGCAGTTCCTCGTCGCCGGAATACAGCGGCTCGACCTGGATCGCGACATCGTGCTCGAACTTGGCGCCGTCGGTGACGTGCAGGTCGACGTAGATGGTCGGATCCCAGCGCCCCAGGAGTGCGAGCATGGCCTGCATCTCGGGCGCATCGGCTTTCATGTAGTCGCGGTTGAGGTTGTAGTTCTGCGCCGTGGTGCGCCAGCCCATCTGCTCGGGGCCGCGCTGGTTGGGTCGGTTCCAGGCACCGAAGCGCTCGTGCCCGTCGACGTTGAACACCGGCACGAACACCATGACCTGCTTGTCGAGCAGGCACTTGCCGGCCTTGCCCTGGAGGATCTCGCGCAGGAGCAGGAAACCCGCGTCCTTGCCGTCGATCTCGCCGGCGTGTATGCCGCCCTGGAACAGGCTGACCGGAATGCCCTGTTCGCGCGCCGCTTCGGGCGTGCGTGCGCCGCTCGTAGTCGCGACCAGCGCGAGCAGAGGACGTCCCTCGGGTGTGCGGCCGAATTCGTCGCAGCGCACCGCGTCGGGCCAGGCCTTGGCAAAGCGCGCGCAGAGATCGATCACTTCGTCGTAGCGGCCCGTGCGCTTGAAGCCGGATTGTTCGGCGACGGTGCGCAGATTGTCGACGGCGGCGGGAGCCGCGCCTGCGGCGGATAGCAGGGCGGCGAACAGGACGGCGTTACGGAGCATGGGCGGCACCGGCAGCGAATGAGCGCATAAGCATAGCCATTGCGGTTGCCGTACGACATGGCATGACGCCGCGGCGTCGACTGATCGAACGACGGCGGCAAAAAACGACGGCGCGCGCAGGCCGCCGTCAGCCCCGGTCCGTAGCCGCAGGCTGACACGATCAATAGCCGCATCAGGATGGCGAGGGCAAACGCGTCCACGCGAATACGGAATGGCCGGAACAGCGCGGCCGCCGCGCGCTACCCGATGTCGCGCAGCTGTTCGGCGAGACTGCGCGTCTGCGCCGTCTGTGTGTCGCCGGTGTGCGCGGTCGCCTTGTGTTCGATCAGCAGCACCAGGCATTCCTGCTCGGCGACGGGCAGGTGCTGCACGCCCCTGGGCACGACGAACAGCTCGCCGGGTCCGAGTTCCACGTCCCGGTCGGGCAGGCGCAGGCGCAGGTGTCCCTGCAGTACGAAGAACATTTCGTCCTGTGTTTCGTGGCTGTGCCAGACCAGTTCGCCGTGCACCTTGGCGACCTTGATGTAGTTGTCGTCGAGTTCGCCGATGACGCGCGGCGACCACAGTTCCTGCAGGCTCGCGGCCAGCGCGCGCGGATCGACCGGCGTGGCGGATTTCAGCACAGCATCGCTCCAAGTTGTCGCGCAAAGATGGTTTCACCCCAGCGCAGCCAGAGCGCGGTGAGCAGCAGCGCCGCGATCAGCGCGATGGACGACAACGCGACGCGGCGCCAGGACAGGGCGTACATCACGGCGTCGACGCGGCGGACTGCAGTGGCGGTGTCGCGGCGGCAGGTTCATCGCGCGTGACGAAACTGATGCCTGCGGCGAGAAAGCCGAGCGCGATGCTCGCGATCCACACCGGACCGTAGCTGCCCGTGCTGTCGTAGAACCGGCCCGCGACCCAGGCGCCGAGGAAGCTGCCGACCTGATGGCTCAGGAACACGATGCCGTACAAGGTGGACAAATAACGAACGCCGAACAGACTGGCAACGGCGCCGTTGGTCAGCGGCACGGTGCCGAGCCACAGGAAACCGAACACCGCGGCGAAGGCGAGCGCTGAGAACGCGCTCAGTGGTACGAGCAGGAAGACCGCTATGGCGAGCGCGCGCGCCGCATACAGCGCCGCGAGCAGGCGTGGCCGCGAATGGCGCCCGCCCCAGAGGCCGAACAGGTAGGAACCGGCGATGTTGAACAGGCCAACCAGGGCCAGTGCGGTCGCGCCGACGCTTGCGGCGATGCCCTGGTCGACGAGATAGGCCGGGAAATGCGTCGCGATGAACGCAATGTGGAAACCGCAGACGAAGAAACCCGCGTTGAGCAGCCAGTAGTGCGGATGCGCCGCGGCCCGGGCGAGTGCGCGACGCAGGCCGCCGTCGTCAGCATCCGCCGCGGCGGATGCGGCCGTGACCTGCGGGCGACGTATGCCGGCGGCCGCGATGATCGTGATCAGTATCAGTCCGGTCAGGCCGAACAGTGCCTCGCGCCAGCCCCAGTTCGCGATCAGTGCCTGCGCGATCGGCACGACCGCGAACTGACCGAAGGAGCCGCCGGCCGTGACGAGGCCGAAGGCCATGCTGCGTTGTTCCGGCCGCACGAGGCGGGCGACGCCGGTCAGCACGACGACGAACGTCGTGCCGCTCAGGCCCAGACCGACCAGCATGCCGAAGCTCGCCAGGATGCCGCCCGGCGCGAGCGCGAATGCCGCCAGCAGCAGCCCGCCCGCATAGACCAGCGTGCCGACGACGAGCACGCGGCGCACGCCGTAACGGTCTGCGATCGCGCCGACGAATGGCTGCGCAAGGCCGAACAGCAAATTCTGCACCGCGATCGCAAAGCCGAAATATTCGCGGCCGATGCCGAACTCGCGGCCGATCGGCTGCATGAACATGCCGAAGCTCTGGCGCACGCCCATGCTCAGCGTGACGATCAGCGCGCCGCAGGCGATCGCGATGATCGCGGCGCGGGTCCATTGGGAAGCGGGTATCGTCGCGGATGGCGTCATGATCTCGATGTCGGGCAGTGCTGTCGCGCAGGGTAGCCACGGCGCTATCGTCGCAACAGCGGCGCGCCGGCCGATTCAGTATCAACGGACCATTGAGAATGCGCGAATCCCTATCCGAAATCGCGGTGTTCGTCGCCTGCGCGGACAGCGGCCAGCTCAGCCACGCGGCGCGTTCGCTGGGCATCACGCTGGCCGTCGCGAGTGCGGCGCTGAAAAGGCTGGAGGCGCAGCTCGGCACGCGCCTGATCCTGCGCACCACACGCAGCCAGCGCCTGAGCGCCGAAGGCGAGCGCTATCTGCCGCATGCGCGTGCAGCACTGGACGCGCTGTCGGCCGGCCGGATGGCGCTGAGTCGCGACGATGGCGCGCTGCAGGGGCTGGTGCGCATCACCGCGCCGGCGGACTTCGGCCGCAACCGGCTGGCCGGCTGGCTCGACGACTTCGCGCAGTTGCATCCGCAGGTCCAGTTCCAGGTCGCCCTCGACGACGCCATCGCGGATTTCTTCGCCGCGCCGGTGGACCTCGCCCTGCGCTACGGCGCGCTGACCGATTCGAGCCTGATCGCGCTGCCGCTCGCGCGGCTCGTGCGCGTCGCCTGCGCCGCGCCGGCATATGTCGCGCGCCGCGGCGCGCCGGAGCATCCGCGGGAACTCATCGCGCACGAGACGCTTTGCTACATGCGCCAGCACCGCGCCGCTGACCGCTGGCTCTTCCAGCGCGGCGAGGACGTGGCCGAGGTGACGGTGACGCCGCGCTGGACCTTCAACGACGCGGAAATGGTGCGCCGCTGGGCGCTGCGCGGGCGTGGCATCGCCAATCGCATCTGGGCCGACGTGGCCGAGGACGTCGCCGCCGGGCGCCTGCAGCGCGTACTGCCGCAGTGGGTCGGCGAAGCGGTGCCGCTAAACCTGGTCTACACCGAGCGGCGCCTGTCGCCGGTGCTGCGCACGCTGATCGACTTCCTGTCCGGGCGGCGCGCGGAATTGCAGGCGTGCCAGCCGGCGTAGTGGCGCTCAGCGGTATGCGGCCAGCGCGCGCGCTGCTTCCGCGCGCACCTTGTTCTGCAACAGCGGCGTCCAGCCCAGCAGCAGTCCGGCCGGTCCCAGTGCCTGACGCGACCAGCGCCAGAAATTAAACGTATCCACATGTTCACAGATCAGTCCGTCGCGGAAGCGGAAATCGGCGTGGATGACGTTGTGTACCGGGCGTCCGGTCTTGCTGAAGAGGTACCAGGCCTGCCAGTCGGCGCTGCCGTGTTCGCCCTGCGCGCGCACGTTGCCGAATTCCAGGCGCAGGTCCTTGCCGCGTTCGCAGAGCATGCGCCACATGGCGCCGACCCGTTCGCCCTGCAGATCGAAGGCCGGATCGCGGAAGGTCGCGTCGGGCGTATAGCAGGCGGCCATGGCGGCGCCATCGCGCTGCTGGAAGGCGCGATAGAAAGTCTCGATGCGTTCGGAAGCGTGCACGGCAGGGTCCTGGCGGAAACGGTGGCCCATGGTGCCAGCTTCGTAGCGCTGCGCCGGTGCCGACAGCGCCGCGTGGCGGATTTCGCACCCCAAGGTGCGATGCCGCCACATGACGCGCCGATGTCGTACGTTGCTATGCTCGCTGGCGATGACTGTCGTGAGCGTCACATGGCCACACGAACCGGCACGAAACCCGACGAAGACACGGATGTCGACGCCTTCCTCGCCACGCTCGACCATCCGGCCAAGACAATCGTCGTCGAGTTGCGCCGGGTCGTGCTCGGCGCCGATGTCCGCATGCGCGACGGCATCAAGTGGAACGCGCCGAGTTTCCGCACGACGGAGTACTTCGCGACGACGAACCTGCGTGCGAAGCAGGGCACGGGCCTGATCCTGCATTTCGGCGCTAAGAAGAACGCGATCTCAGCAAGCGGCGTCGATATTCCCGATCCGGCCGGTTTGCTGCGCTGGCTGGCCAAGGATCGCGCGATGGTCGAATTCTGCGATACCACCGATCTGACGGCCAAAGCGTCGGTGTTGCAGGCGCTGCTGCGTGAATGGATCCGCTACGTCGTCTGAGCGATCGCCGGGTTCTGTGAGTCGGTGGATGGTGCGGCGACGATCAGCCGTGCGCGGCCCGGGCGTGAAACCTGGGTCATGAAGTCGCTGCTGCGTTAACCCGCTGCCGTGGCGGGCTGCGACAGCAGTCACCGCCACGGCACTTGTCGCGCGATCAGCGAGGCGGTGAAGCCGTGGCGAGCCGCGCCTTCTTGCCTGTGGCGCGCTGGTGGACGCGTTCACGCAGGTCGTCGAGCACGGTATACGCCGCCGGAATCACGACGAGGCTCAGCAGGGTCGAGGTGATCAGGCCGCCGATTACCGCGATCGCCATCGGTGCGCGGAAGCTCGCATCGGCACCGAAGCCCAGCGCGATCGGCAGCATGCCCGCGCCCATCGCGAGTGTGGTCATGATGACGGGACGTGCGCGCTTGCGGCAGGCGTCGACGAGGGCGTCGTGCTGGCTCAGGCCGTGGTCCTGTTCGGCGATGACGGCGTAGTCGACCAGCAGGATCGAGTTCTTGGTCGCGATGCCGATCAGCATCAGCAGTCCGATCAGTGCCGGCAAGGAGAGGAAATTGTTGGTCAGTAGCAGCATGCCGAACGCGCCGCCCGCGCACAGCGGCACGGCGATCAGGATGGTCAGCGGCTGCAGCGCATTGTTGAACAGCAGCAGCAATACGGCGTAGACGCAGAAGATGCCGGTGCCCATCGCGACGAGGAAGCCGACGAACAGTTCGACGAAGATTTCCGCGTCGCCGGTATTGAGCATCGTCACACCGGGCGGCAGCTTCTGCAGCGACGGCAGTTTCTGGATCTCGGTCATGACTTCGCCGAGCGGCCGGCCGTTGAGCTCCATGTTGAATGTGACGTTGCGCTGGCGGCCGTAGCGGTCGAGCTGGGCCGGGCCGCTGTCGAGGCGGATGCTCGCGACCGACGTGAGCGGCACCGGACCATCGCGGCCGGGGACACGCAGCAGCGCGATCGCCGAGGGCTGGTCGAGGTCCTGTTCGGCGATACGCACGCGGATCGGTATCTGCCGCTCGGGCAGATTGAGCTTGGCCAGGCGCTGGCGGAAATCGCCGGCTGTGGCGATGCGCGCGGCTTCAGCGATGTCGGCGGTCGCGACACCGAGATCGGCGGCCCGCAACGGATCCGGCGTGATCACGACTTCGGGACGCAGCAGCGACGCGGTCGAAGTCACGCTGCCAAGTCCTGTCAGGCTGCGCAGGTCGCGCTCCAGCGCCTGGCTCGCTTCGAGCAGCAGGCGCGGATTGTCGCCGGCCAGCACGAGTTGCAGCAGTTCGCCGGGTTCGCTGCTGACGAAGCTGACGCGCACACCGGCCAGGTCCTTGAGGCGCGCGCGCACGTCGCGTTCGAGCACTTTCTGGTGGCGCTCGCGCGTATCCGGCTTGCCCCAGTCCAGCGTCAGCGTCGCCTTGCGCACATCGCCGACCAGGGATTGGTTCGGGTCGCCCAGGTCCAGCACGCCGCCGATCGCGGTATAGACGCGCTTGAGTTCCGGCAGATCGGCGAGCGCACGGCGTGCCTGCTCGGCGACGTCGGTGGTCTCCCGCAGGCTTGCGCCGGGCGGCAGTTCCAGGCTCAGGTTGCTGCGGCCGAGGTCGGCCGGCGGAATGAAGGTGGCCGGAATCAGCGGCACGATCGCGAGCGAGGCGATGAACAGTCCGAACGCGAGCCACAAGGTGCGCGTGCGGTGCGCCAGCGCGCTTTCGACGAGGCGCAGATACCAGCGCATCAGCGGGCCTTCCTTCTCCTCATGCGGTCCGGGTTTGAGCAGGTAGGCCGCCATCATCGGCGTCAGCAGGCGCGCGACCAGTAGCGAGAACAGGACCGCGGTGGCCGCGGTCCAGCCGAATTCGCGGAAGAACTTGCCGGGGATGCCGGGCATGAACGCGACCGGCACGAACACGGCGGCGAGGGTCAGCGAGGTCGCGATCACCGCCAGGCCGATCTCGTCGGCCGCATCGGTCGCGGCGTCCTGCGGCGATTTGCCCATGCCCAGATGACGCACGATGTTCTCGACCTCGACGATCGCATCGTCGACGAGGATGCCGACGACGACTGCGAGCGCGAGCAGCGTGATCATGTTGAGGCTGAAGCCGAACCAGTGCATCACGGCGAAGGTGGGAATGATCGACAGTGGCAGTGCGAGTGCTGAAATCCACGTCGCGCGCCAGTCGCGCAGGAACAGCCAGACCACGAGCACGGCCAGCAGGGATCCTTCCCAGAGCATGGTCATCGACGATTCGTAGGAGCCTTCGGCTTCTTCCACCGTGGAGCTGACTTCGGCGAAGCGCAGGTTGGGGTAGGCGCGGCCGAGTTCTTCCACTTTGGCGCGCACGGCACGGCCGGTGCCGACTTCGCTGGAGCCCCGCGTGCGCGTGATCGCGAAGCCGACCGCCGGCTTGCCGTCGAGCAGTGCGACCTGGCGTGCTTCGGCCGCCGCGTCGCGGATCTCGGCCAGGGCCGAGAGCTTGATCTGGCGCACGTCGGGCAGGCTGATCGGCATGTCGCGTAGCTGCGCGACCGCATCGACCGTGCCGACCGTGCGCACGATCTGTTCGTTGCCGCCCCAGTTGGCCTTGCCGCCGGGCATTTCCACTTGTACCCGCGCGAGCTGCAGCGACACGGCACCGGCGGTGATGCCGTGCGCTTCCAGCGCGCCGGGCTTGAGGTCGATGCGCACTTCGCGTTCGACGCCGCCGGTGCGCTTGACCTGACCCACGCCGGGCACGCTGAACAGTGACTTCGTCACGGTGTCGTCGACGAACCAGCTCAGCTCGTCAGGCGCGAGCGTGTCGGAGGCGACGGTAAAGCTCAGCATCGTGCCGCCGACGATGTTGACCTTCGCGACGACGGGTTCCTGGATGTCCTGCGGCAGATCGATGCGGATCCGCGTGATGGCGTCGCGGACTTCGTCGAGTGCCTCGTCCAGGTCGCGGCCGAGTTCGAACTCGATACGCGTATTGGAGACGCCTTCGTTGACCGTCGATACAAGCTTGTCGATGTCGGCGAGGCTCGCGACGGCGTC